>DATDXT010000035.1:0-20610 GCA_035289185.1 archaeon
ATAGCCATAGCAGACTCTGTTACAGTATCCATATTCGCGGAAATTATAGGAGTGTTTATGTAGAGTTTTTTCGTCAATTTTGTTTTTGTATCAACATCTTTTCTTGAGAACACGGAAGTCTTTTTAGGCACAAGAAGAACATCATCATAAGTGATTCCTTCTTCTGTGATTATATTGACCATTCACTCACAGTAATCTTATATAATTCATACCTATTTAAACTTTCCTGTAAAATCACCCGTGAAAAAAGAAAGCAATGTCGCTGATTATGCTGTAGATTCCTTTCAAAATCATCCCGATTCCCAAATAAGCTACAAATGTGCCTGCGCCATTGAAAAAAAGTATCAGACCCCCAAGCAAATCCACCATGCCCATTACAATTATTACCATTTAAAACGACCTCGTACCCATAAACAAAGACCAAGCCCCTTTAAACAGTAAGATAATTCCTATGTAGAATGCTATCTGTGAAAGAAAACTATTGTGAGATATTAGGATGAAAATACCCGCAATCAAATCCATCAATCCTAATAAAAGCAGCAATACCATAAACTTATTTTAATACTTATTTTTAAATCAACATATATTGAATTATGTTCGAGAAAAAGGTTTGCGGTAATTGTGGGGAAAAAATAAGAACGGAATGTAAATACTGTCCAAATTGCGGAGAATATGCTGAAAGAGGAGAGAAAACATTCGACGATATGAACCGTTATTTTAAGGATATGTTTCATGGTGTCGATAAGGAATTCGAAAGGATAGACAAACTCTTCAGCCAGACTGCAAAATCACCTAAAGTTACCTTCAGGTTGCCTGGAGGGGGTGGGATAAGTGTTACCATAGTCTCTAGCAGTGGAATGAAGCCTAAAGTAAATGTGAAGACGTATGGCAACTATAAACAACTGGAGCCTGAAATAAAGAGAAAGCTTGTGCCTGTTGGAGTACATGAAATGCAGGAAGAGAGGACAGTAAACCATAGAGAAACACCAAGAATTACAGAAGAACCGGCGATTGATATGAAAGATGCTGGTGCAAAAACCATTGTAAGGTTAAAATTACCGGGTGTAAAAAACAAGGATGATATAGAGATAAGGAAATTAGAGCAGAGTATAGAAGTAAGGGCATTTGCCGGCGATAAGGCATATTTCAAGCTAATACCAATGACTGGCAAGCATATACACAATGATGAATTCAAAGACGGTATTCTAACATTTGAAATAAGCAAAAGATGATCAGCCGAAATAATCTAGCTTTGGAAGTCTTAAACTGGTAGCAGTGATATCACTTAAATCTCTTCTTATGATTGATAGTAAAAGTGATGTTATGTTATCAGAAGCTGCAATACTATCACTATAAACAACGGGCTTCCAATCTTTCTCTACATTTATGAGTTCAAATCCCACAGCAGACAACACGCTGAATGCTTTAGGATTTGCTAAACTGCCCCTGGCCAACGCATCTGGGAAAATTTCCAAACAATACTTGTCATCTTGCGAAAAATAGTATAAATGTCCCGTTTCATCCATTCTTCTTACAAATCCGTAAACTTTTAGTTCTTTGTCAACAATCTGTAAATTTAATGATTTCATGACGCTTCTCTCATTAAGGACATTTTCTTTCAAATTGTTGGCGATATCGACTAGCTTATCTATTACAGTGTCTTCTTTAGAAACATTTTTCTTATCTGTGTTGAATATTTGTATGCCGCTTTCTGGGACATGTATATCGCTGTCTTGAAGCACTTCTATGCCATTTGACAAGGATTTTTCGCCTGAATACTTCTTAATGAAAATCGCTGGAATAGGGTCTGATTTCATTAATCTGCCATCGACATTGCTATAGACAGAGCCGTCTGTATTGTTTGGGTTGTAGGACCTTGTCAAGAAAAACTCATAAGAGTCGTCATTGGATACATGTATTTTTTTCCCCTGTCTGCAAATGGCAGGATATTCTCCATTGAGATTCAATATGAGATAGGCGGCAGTACCGTCTTTAGGTTTGGCTACCATTATCTTAGATTTCACGTAGAAGTCTATTCCTACATCGTCACTTTTTACCTTTATAACTTCCCTGTCTAGACTCATTTTCTCAATAAACTATTTGTTCTACAAAATATTAAATCCATTTCTTATGTCTGAAATACGCTAGAATACCTGCTGCCAATAGGAAAGAAGATGATATCAAAAAATAAAATGCATTCGCGTCCTGCTGAAAAGGCAGGTTTACATTCATACCATAAAAAGTTCCTATTATGGTGGGCACGAAAAGTATGATGGTTATGGAAGTGAGTATCTTAACTATTGCATTGGTCTTGTTAGACACTATTGAAAGATAAGCATCCATGCTGTCGGACAATGTCTCTATAAAAGTCTCCACTATATCTATCTGTCTTGCAATATCGTCATGCAGACCGTCAAAAAGTTCTTTTGCACCGCCTTTAGGTATGAAACTGGATTTCTTCAATGAGGCTATGACGCCACGCTCATACCATAAAAGTTTGTTGAAAACTATGAGTTCGGATTTCAACTTAAACAAGTCCTTCAAAGCATTGTCATCTGTTCTATTCAATATTTCTTTTTCTACAGCAGTGCCTTTGTTCTCGGCCTGCTCCAAATAATTGAAATAGTCTGATAAAATCTCATCCATAATATGATAAACCGCACTGTATGGCTTGATGTTTGTATCTTTTTCTATCCTCTCTTTTCCAAGTTTCATTGGCATAGTATCTTCCTTTCTTATTGTAACCATGAAATCTGGAGATAAGACAAAAATGAATGGTGATACTTTTTTGGAATCGTAGGACTTTGTTAGACTAGAGAAATAAATAACGCAAAGGTTTTTTATAAATGTGACGGTAGAGTATGTCCTGATTTCAACTGTTTGAAAAACACTAGCATCTACACCAATCTTTTCTGCAAGATTTTTTATGTCAGAACTTGATGGGTCTAGAAAATCCAGCCACATGCCTTTCAATTCTACTTTTTTTAGTTCATCTTTGTTTAAAATAGATCTCTTCTTGGTTTTAAGATCGGTGATTGAAATCATAAATATAATTTCATTTTAATTGCTAATCAACTTTAAATCCTATGCCTTCTACGGAAACAGTCTTATTTTCATGATTTGCATCAAAATGAACATTCAGCATGCTTTCTATTATTTTTATGTTGGATTTTACATGATCAGTGAACTCTTCTATCCTGACTTTCGACCTGCCTCCAGCTAAAGCCATGTATACAAGCATCTGGTCGGACACCCACTTATCCAAACATGCGCCAGAATCAATGGAGGCAACCAGCTCTTTTGCACATTCCTCTCCTATTATTTCAGATGTTACACCAAGTTTTCCAATGTCATCAGAGCCTATTATTGTATTTTCATATTTGGCCCAACATGTTATGCAAGTGCCTGGTGATGAAGTTTCAGTATAGATAGATTCAACCTCCACATCTTTGTTAAAATTAGAAGAAAGACAGTCTCTGGCTGATTTGGCTTGCCTGTCTGCTATGTGTTTCGGTAAGAACCCCGCAATAGAGACACAATGCAAAGATTTCAGATTTCCTTTATCCATCATCTCTATGCTTTTCAGTTGTTTAGAAGGATAAAAATTTACTTTTACAGATCCCTGTCCCTTTGGATAAAACCCATGCCTAATTATTTCAATGTTTGGAATCTTCAGCCCCATTTTGGAAAGGAGTGGGTAAGTGACATGTTTAAGATAGTCTATGGTGGGAGCACCCAAACCTGCTGTGCCACCTTTAATTTCCAGATTTATTTCTCTGTCTGCGAAAGCTAACAGTGGTGTCAATGTCTGTAGCAACAGGCTTATCTGTCCTGCTGTTCCTATGTCTATCTTTCTGTCGCTGAAATTATGTTTCTTGGGAAAAAACTCAACTTCCGTGGATCCAATCTTCAGACCTTTTATCTCCGCATCGCAGAACTCTCCGGCAATCTTGACACCCATAAGATGCTGCGGCATCAATCCCGGCTTCGGCCTATCCTTTCTTATATTTGTTATCTTCACTGGTTTCAAGGTAAGCGCTGCTAAAGATATGGCTGTTCTCAGCACTTGTCCGTATCCTACAGAACCGTCTATCTCCATGATTAAAATTTAACTTAAGGAAAGGATAAAATTATTTTAAGTGTGATTGATGGGTATACGCAGTGCTCTTGTAGAAAACAAAGCTTTGAACATAATATTCTTTACTTTAATAGTGTTTTTTGTTTCAGTTCAATTGGGACTTAATTTAAAACAAACGATAGCAGTCACCATATTCAGCATGGAAATACTATCAATAGTAGTATTTTGGAAGTTCAGGCTGGCATTTGCCCTTTTGGGGTTGGTAGGACTTCTTCTATTCAATGTAATAAACATAGACACTTTCGTAAAATTCGCCAACTTAGATGTCATATTGTTCTTGGTTGGCATGATGATAATCATAGGTTTTTTAGAGGAGAAGAAATTTTTTGAGTATTTGATAAACACTGTTTTTACTAAAACACCCAAGGGCATGATGATACCTGTTCTCATGCTTATGTCTGCATTTTTCGCAGCATTGGCAGATGAGGTGACGTCCATCCTTTTCATGTCCGCAATAGCTTTCCATTTGAGTGGACGCTACAAAGTAAGAGCTGCACCTTTGATAATGATGGTGGTTTTTGCCACCAACATAGGAAGCAGCGCTACGGTGATTGGTAATCCCGTGGGCGTACTTGTGGCTTTGAAGGGAGGATTGACTTTCCTAGATTTTATAAGATGGGCGACTCCTATATCCATCATCTCACTATTGGTGATTATACCAATCTGCATGAAGATGTTTTCAAAATACACTTCTAAACTGAGAATCAATATGGAAAAGGAGAGCACAGACGCATCTTTCATGCACACAGAAATAGATAGAAAGGAGATAATGTCTGCAGGAATGCTGTTTTTTGTAATAATATCTCTTTTGGTGATTCACAGTCCAATAGAGAAAATGCTGGGATTGGGGAAGAACACCATGCTTATGACTATATCTATAACAGGTGCAGCTATAGTAATCTTGTTGAAGAAGGAAAACGCCAGAGAAATGGTTGAAAGACATGTTGACTGGTGGACACTTTTGTTCTTCATGATGTTATTCGCGTCAGTTGGAACTTTGGAATTTGTAAAAGTGAGTGATTTGGCTGCACGGGGGTTGATAGATGTGGCTAATGGCAGCTATATCAATATGTTTGGTTTGTTTTCACTTGTCTCAGGTGTGATGAGCGGTTTCATGGATAATGTTCTGTCTGTTGCTACGTTCATACCTGTGATACATGAATTGACCAGTCTTGGTGTCTACACATATCCATTTTGGTGGGCAATGTTGTTTGCAGCAACCTTCTTTGGAAACCTTACTATTGTTGGAAGCACGGCTAATATTGTTGCCATAGGCATGATGGAAAGGAGGAAGAAGGGCGAGATAAAATTCTTTGAATGGATGAAATACGGAATAGTTGTTTCAGTAATAACGTTTATTATAGCTATTTTTTTAATCTATATTCAGATACCGCTGATGCCTAAAGCGTGAAATGTGAATTTAGATGACAGCTAGAAAAAGAAAGCAGACAAAGGAAAAACCAAATAAAACCAAATATGATGAAATATCTATTCTAGAATCATTAAGAAAGATGATTATTAATAATGGTGTAACTGACATGCAATATGGCGGATTCCACATAGTTGTAAACGATAATAAAAAGTTTCCATGGTATGATGTTCTTAATTTATTGATAGACTCTGGACAGAACATATGGATAGAAGAAGATAAAGACAAACATATTGTAATCATGTCAAAGACCAAAGTTCACTGAAAAATTACTGGTTTAAATAACTTTTTATTCAATCTTAGTCCATGGAGATAGGCTCTGTCTCTGAGATTGAAAGACTTGAGCACATCTTACTACCTCATCCTGATAGCTATTGGTCTGATGAAACAATAATGAGTTCTTATGTAGATGGTAAATTGGAAGACAAAGTCATTAATAGGAAAAGATGTGACATTAGCAGTTTGAAGGGACTATTAAACGCATTAGAATCTTATCTTAAAGGCGAAGGTGTAAAAACTACAAGCCTTTACTTTTATCCGAAAAGCGGTCATTGTGATGTTGAAGAAGAAGATAACATAATGATTTTACCTTGTAATCCACATTATCTTTCTTTAAGTCTTAGAGATTATGGCATTTTCACGAAAAAACAATTCTTGTATATTGATGGTAGAGAAGAAGGAGACCATGGCGATTCGCCAAGAGCATTTGCATCTGCAATCAAAAGAAAAGGCATAAAGACCTATAAAACAGATGTGGAAGGCGGTTCGTTCGTGTCAGATGGCAGATTTGGCATTTTGAGCGAGAAGTTCAACGGTGATTTCCAAAAGCTTCTTGAATGGGAATTTGAAGAATTCTTATATTTGCCAGACTTGAACATACATGTAGATTCTTTAGTTTCTTTCTTGAACAAAGACACATTCATAGTAAATTACGACTTGGTAAAGCAACTGGAAACTGATTTGGAATGGTGGGGTTGTAGATTCGACAGAATATTTGACATCTCAAAAATCCTTAAAAAAGAAGGGTATTCCGAAATAAAGATTAATGACGCATACAATGACTATAATTCATTTATTGTAGGTAGTATCCTGAATTTAGGCGATGATAAATTGGTCTTAACTGATCCAGAAAATGAAGTTGAGAAAAAACTTGTAAAAGAAGGTTTTGATATTACAAATCTAAATGAGTTTAATTTAAGAACACTTATACATTGCCAAGCCGGACTAAGGTGTATAACACTTCCTGTAAAAAGAAATTATTAGACAACAACTGCTGTTCCACCAGAATGCCAACTTATCCTCGGTCTTATGTTTACAGAGAATACCTTTTCTAAATTATCATCAAGAATTATTGCAGATCCTGGCCATCTTGGCAAATTATTAATCATCCTGTCTAGATCTTCTTTCATGTAGCTTTGATAGACTGTGTGCAAAGCATCCAAATCATTCTTGCTGGTCAGCCTGAAGGAAATGACCAAATCACATTGGCTCAAGACATCCTGGTGCACTTTATTGGGCATCTGGGTTATGACTATCAATCCTATTCCTGGCTCCCTTCCTTCTTTTGCAATTCTGGTTATTGCATCACTTGAAGCCACTTTTTCATCAGATGGTATGAAGTTATGTCCTTCCTCCAACAACAACCATGTCAGTGGGAAAGTGAATTTCTGTCTTTCGCCAGCAAGCTTTGCTGTCTCTTCCTCTTTTCTAGACAATACCCTTGCCCTGAATATTCTTCTTGTTATAAGCGATACCAGTAATTGCCTTAGTTCATTTGACCTCATTCTTGACAGATCTATTACAGAAACTTCTCCCTCCTTTATCAGATCTTCTACTCTTATTCCATCTTTTGCTATAAGTCCCCACTGATCAGCTACTGTAAGAAAATTTACCAAAGCATCTCTCGTTTCCTTCCTTGTCTCTTCATCGCTCCTTATCTTTTTTATCAGTTCATCAAAACCAAAATGCTCTTCTGACTCTATAAATGAATTGAAGTTCTTTTCAAGAGAGATTGATATCTCATCTGTCCTTTTGAAGCCGAATGCTAAAATCAAATCTTCTGCTGAAAATTCTTTTAAGGATATGTTTATTGTACCATCTACAGGAACGTTTGCATTTGTATACTCTTCTTTCTGTTTTATCGGAACGTACACTTTGACTTTGTTTGAAAAATCTGTCGGTTCCATGTTCCACTGCTTCAATAAATCTTGCTGCTGAGTGTTCGGATATTTCATGCTCCAATAGATTCCCATCGGATCGATTACGACAAAAGCCATCTTCTTTCTCAATTCATCCGGTAGTTTGCAGAATTCTTCCAAGATGTTTGCTGCTGAGTATGACTTGCCACTACCTCTCTTACCACATATCAACATCACATGAGGTTTCAACAAGTCAACAAATACTTTTGTCGTGAGGTGGGCATCCTCTCCTGTTCCAACAATATGCTTTCCAATATAGCCTACGCCAGAATTTCCATATTTCTCCAAATCCTTCCTTTCCCTACCGACTATGGTTTCATAAGGCATTAATTAGATTTTGGTTTCATTTAACAAATAGATTATACAAAGTATCTTTGCAAGTCAAAAAAGTTACTCATATTTTATCTTCAAATCATCAAGGATACTATGTGTTTATTTTGGTTTGTATCTGTTCAGAAGCATAGAATTTCCAACCACTGTAATAGAACTTGTAGCCATAGCGACTGCTGCATAAATAGGATTCAACAGCATTCCAAAGAAAGGATACAAAACACCTGCTGCAATAGGAATCAATCCAACATTATAGATGAACGCCCAAAACAGATTCTCTTTCATCTTCTTAACAGTCCTCCTGCTCAAATCTATTGCAATAACCACGCCTTTCAAATCATTTCTCATCAAAACTATCCCGCCGGTCTCTTTTGCTATGTCTGTTCCTGCACCTATCGCTATTCCCACGTCAGCCTGTGCCAACATTGGCGCATCATTTATGCCGTCTCCGACAGTAGCGACAATCCTGCCCTTTTCTTGAAGCTCTTTGACTTTGTTTGCCTTGTCTTGTGGCAAGACCTGCGACATTATATTCTCTATTCCCAACTGATTAGCGACAGCTCTGGCAGTCCTTTCATTATCTCCTGTTATCATCCACACTTCCCTACCCATGTTTTTGATTTCTTGAATTGCTTCTTTGGCGGATTCTTTTATAGTGTCTGCTACTGCAACCAGACCCGCAACTCTTCCATTGTAAGAAGTTATGACAATTGTTTTCCCTTCATTTTCCAACTTTTGTATCTGTTGTTCTATGCTTTCTGTTTCAATGCCGTTTTCGTTCATGAACAGCCTGTTTCCAACCAGTAGAACACTGTCAAGATAATTTGCTTTCATTCCTTTTCCTGGAATAGTTTCGTATTGTTTAAGATCTGACAATGACATGCCTGATTCTTGGGCTTTCTTCAAAATAGCTTTTCCTATGGGATGCTCAGATCCTTTTTCTATAATTGCTGTCAATGACAAGACATCATTTTCACTTGCATTGATTGAAACCACATTCGTCACTTGAAGCTCTCCTTTAGTCAATGTTCCTGTCTTGTCAAATATTATAGAATCAATTTTATATGTCTTTTCCAAATATTCTCCATTTTTAATCAACACTCCATTCTGTGCTCCCTTGCTTGCTCCAATCATTATTGCTGCTGGTGTTGCTATTCCCAATGCACATGGACATGCTATTATCAAAACTGCAATCAGAGTTGTCAAAGCTAAGCCGAATGGAAGACCTCCAACAAAATACCAGAACAAGAAAGATGCAATTGATACAACTATAACAACGGGGACAAAATATGCTGCTACTGAATCTGCCAGTCTCTGCATCGGTGCTCTTGATACTATAGCCTCTTGAACCATCTTGATTATCTGGGACAGTGTCGTTTCAGAACCGACTTTCGTGGCCTTTACTTTTATCATTCCGCTTTGGTTCATTGTAGCACTTATGACTTCATCTCCAACTTTCTTAGTTACAGGAACACTTTCTCCAGTTATAGCCGACTGATCTATTGCAGAAAATCCTTCGATGATTATTCCATCAACAGGTATCTTCTCTCCAGGTTTTATAATCAAAATATCATCTACGTTAATCTGCTCTACAGGAATGCTTTCTTCCTTCCCATCTCTTACAACAATTGCCATCTTTGGCTGAAGATCAAGAAGTTTCCTTATTGCATTTGAAGCTCTGCCTTGAACTACATGCTGCATGTAAGTTCCCAGAAGGATAAGTCCTATTATCAATCCTGATTCTGTGAAATAGACTTCTGTGCCTGTCGCTATCTTTGGAAATATTTGAGGGAAGAAAATTCCTTGAAAAGTATATATCGTGGAATAAAGCCAAGCCGCAGTTGTGCCTATAGCAATCAAGCTGTCCATATTGGCTTGTTTTGACTTTATAGCATCCTTGGTTCCTCTGTAAAATCTCCATCCTGCTATGAACTGAACTGGAGTGGCCAAGAGAAACAAAAGTATGTAATTGGACAATCCAAACGGCTGTATCGGGTGAAAATATTCAAAGAAAGCAGTCAATGCACCAAAACTTAGACTGAAAAACACTAATATCAGAAGCTTCTTTATCTCTTTCTGTGGCTTGAGGAAAGTATCTAAACAGGTTTTGCTGCAGAAATAATAAGTCAATCCGTCTTGTATCGTCTTAAGTTGTACCTTGTTTTCGTCTACAAACATTCCGCAGATTGAATCTTTTGCCATAATTCACCTTATGAAACAGTCCATTCAAAAATCCTATCAGCGCCAGTGACATCCAAAATTGAAAGTCTTACGGTCTTTGGCATGTATCCTAATGAACCGAACGTTAACGTACCTGATCTATGATGACCGCCAGGTGCGGACCCTTCCCAGTCTACGGCTGTGAATGATTTACTATCGGCTACTAAATAACTGACCTTTGTCAAATCAAAATCCAAATCTGTAGTATGTGTGCTTATGCTTATCTTGAACTTGATAGGAGTATCTGCATTGAATTCCAACGGCTGCACAGTAAAAATTACTCCGACATTGTCGTCTGTTTTAGCAGGAAGATTTATCATGGATGAATTTTGAATTGAATTAGAAACAGGAGACTGTAATAGGAAAGATGCTATGATTGCAACTATTCCTAAAATTAAAACTATTGTCGTCAGTTTGTTCAAATCACGTTTTACAAATCTTTTAAATGAAGGATTTTTGAACTTGTATCTGCTTTTTTTGGCTATATTTATCATCATAAGTATTCCTATGAGATTGGACACTATTCCAATAACCAGGAAAGATGATTGATATTGCAGTAAAAATACTCCTATAACAGATATGCCAAGGAAAGGTATCACGTCTGTTAGATGATGCGCACAGCATGCTACCATTGAAACAGTGGAAACTCCTCCTGATGCTATCGACGTACCAGGATTCATGCTCATCGCGCTTCTAAAACATGAATAGAATCCAATTTGGAAACCGAATCCTACAGTCAAAGGCAGCATAAAATACCACAATTGTGAGAATCTATCTATGGCATAGTTTAATCCTTGCAGCAAACCTACTATCAAGAAATATGTTCCCAAGAGCAACAGCCCTGCTAAAAATCCTATGCCCACATGCCGATAATGTTCTCTATTCATTCACAGCACTCCTTTATTGACTTTAGTATTTTCTTTACGATATTACTATTTCTTCTTGGTTTCAACTTATTTCTTCTCATAAATTACAATCTATCCATAGACAAATGTCAGTATCATGTAGACAAACAATGTACCTAGAATAATTATAGCTGGTTTTAGAATTTGTAAATAATCATCTTTTTTGCTGATCTTCTTTTCCACGATATACATGAAGCCTGCAATGCTTTGTCCCATGAGAATCGCTATTATGATTACGGGTATTTTGTATCCTAATAAGGTCAACGTTAACAATAACGCCCAAGTGCTGCTTACCATAGCACACACCGCACAGATCTTGAATTTGAACATTTTATATAGAATATTTTTCAATGGCAACCAAAGAAAAAACAATCCAATCATCAATAACAAAACAATGTAGATAACATCTAACATGATAAACCTCCTAGATGAAACCCGATGAATAGAATCCTATAACTGTCAAGGAAAGTAAAATTAATGTAAGTATCATAAGTTGAAATGGTATGTAATTTTTACCTTTGTTGAAACTACGTATATATCGATTGATCATAGGAGTAAGACATGTTATTATTGAACCTATCATATAACCAAGTATTATTTTATCAATTCCAAATATCATGAACTGCGGTAAAGTGTTGTTAAGAAGTCCTGCAAATTTAAATGTGATTATGGTCAGCAAGATAAACAGTGTATTTACGATGGGCAACTGATAGCTTATGTAATCTTTGCCCTTATTTCTCTTTCTAAGAAAATTATTTGTCCAGAAAGCAGTTGAAACTATAAACCCGCCTATAAAAGTTCCAACAATCAAATCATCGACACCATAAACTCTTGTTGTTGCCACTACAACAGCTGTAGCAGTAGAACATAGAGGACAGTGAGCATGTATACTGGTTGATAGATAAATAAAAGAAAAAAAGAAAGCAAAGAAAATTGATGCCAATAGTTTATTGTATTTTCCAAACATTGTATCACTTCGCTTTCTTCACGAATTTTTGTGGAATTTTATCGAACATGTTTCTGCATGTCTCACTGCAGAAATGGTAAACGTTGTTTCTATATTCAGTCTTTAAACTACTTTTCTCTTCGATTTCCATTCCACAGACTAAATCTTTCATCGTTCATCTTCCTCCTTCAACTATTCTAATTGCTATTTTTAATGACAGCTGCCCGAACTGCTTTTACTTCCTACTCTATGACTGTGTTTACATTGATTGGAGCAAAAGTTTTTGCCTTGCCACTTCCATCCTTCACCTTCAGGTTTCAGTTCCATCCTGCAATGTACACATTTAAGTTTTCCTAAACCAAACAAGCCAGACATTAGTGCATCATCCCTCTTGTATCAATTGTTCTAATCACTTTTGCGTCGCCTTGTTCATTAAGTATGTCAACTATGACTTTTTCTTGTCCAAACATGTGAAGACAAGGCTTGGTGGCCATATTGTGAGAATAGTGGAAGTTCAGTTCCCCATATTCGCTAGTGTCTATACCAGCATCACATTGTGTAATTGGATCCCCAATGCAATTTGCATCATATGTTGTAAATCCAACTACTCTTCCCGGAGTAACTTTTACATTAGTTACTTTACCTTCAAATATGTTTTCATTTTGTACATTCTGGACGATATCTGCTGTCATATTTGACTTAGGCATGTACATTTGAAATAGCAATACTCCTAACACACCTATCAGCACCGCTATTATTCCGATGCTTATGGTGTTTGTTTTTATTTTGACTTCCATAGTTTTTAGTTCGGAGAAACAGCATATATACAAACATGGTGAAACTAGTTTCAATGCAAAAAAGATTAAAAATTCTACTGCTTCATTACAATTATGTTCGCCATTCCTCTTCTTCTTCTTTCTATCAAACCTTTTGTCTCTAACCTGTCTAGAATCCTACTAACTTTCACTTTGGAATAGCCGGTCTCCTTGATCAAATCGCTTTGGAATGCTGTGCCATCATATTTAGCAACAGTGTTTACCAGTTTCTTTTCCTCTTCAGTCAAGTTACCAATATGATTCATTTTCTTGATTATCCTATGTGAATCGGCTTTTTCTTTTACAGTCGAACCATACACCATTGAAGATCCTATGAAAACAAGCCCTGCAAGCATGAAGAAACCCAGCCAAGATTTCACGGGTATATGTTGGTATATTGTACAAGACATTACAGAAGAGCATTGCGAATAAGACATAGATGCAATTTCCATCGATATGCTGTAAAGTACGATGAAGACTATTATAGATATCAAGATGACTATAGTTCCCAAATATTTCGTTTCTTTCATAAATATCAATTAAATGTTGATAGGCTGTATATTTATGCCTATTTTCCAGTCTTACCTTTTAATGTATTTCTTAGGATTTGTCTTAAACTCTGCTTGACAGTTGGAGCTACAGAAATAATAAGGATTGTCTTTGTATTCTGCTTTGATGTTTGATTCTCCTACCTGCATTTTACAAACTGGGTCTTGAGCCATAATCACTATTTAGTTTTATCTATTAAATTATTAGTTGTGAGGGGAGATCTGCTAGCTTGGTCTATTAAATAGCCAAAAGGCATCCACCTTGGGGTGGTGGCAACCCGAGTTCAAATCTCGGTCTCCCCATCTAGATTATTTAAATAAATGGGTTGGGGGAGGGGAGATAAGCCATGTCAGATGCCCTCCCCCGACGTTAAGCGAGCAACACCATATCATGCACCTCTTTTAATCTGCTCAATGTGAATTCCTGCCTTGGAACTAAATCCATTGTAATCTATTAGGCATGTTTTATCGGAACTTTTCACGGGCAATTAAATCACTAACTACTAATTGACATGGTGTATATATGGCGATGTCCTCAGAAGTTTACCTGTGGGTGACTTTTTTACCTATGTTTTAAAAATACAAGAAGTTACATTTAATATATATGAAAAAACATTCAAAGAAGAACCTGAAACTTATTGGCATGTTTGATCAAGAAGCAGACAACACTGAAATAGGACGCAAGATAAACATGTTATTCATTTTTGCTTCCGTACTGGGCACAATGACATTTATAACAGGCATTCATCTTATTCTTAACGTACATGCAATCATTTATAAAATATTCGGAGTCGTTGAAATAACAACATCAATACTATTGTTTTCCTTAAGCCGCAATATAATGATTTATCTTAAAAACTGGATAAAAGCTTACAAAAAACTCAGAGTATTGTTGAAATAATCATTTAGGTTTCATTACTTCTCTATACAATATAGATGCGAAAAGTTCTTTCAGATATTTTGTTTTTTTCAATTCGTTAGTTACCTCCACTCCTTTTTCTGTTATCATATAGCTGTTGAATTTTTTGTCTTTAATTACGATAAGTTCGTCTCTCTTGATGAATTCAGCTGTCAAAAATATATCAACCACATCTTTTACCAAGACTAGTCCTAGCTTGCTCCTAAGCCAAACATCACGCTCTCTACCTTTAGTCCTAGGCATAACGTTCTTTCTCAATTCACTTACAGTTATACCGTCTCTTCTGCTATGATTGTCATAAAAATACTTCAATATCTCTATGGCACTCTGAGTCTTGTCTATTCCCATGAATTAAATATTGACGGTAAACTTTTAAAGGAGATGGATTTACTTCTTATTTCTATACGCAAAGAACAATGCAACCATGCCCGCCAATATTCCTATGATTGCTAGTCCGATGAAAGCACCTATAGGCTCGATTGTGAAAGCTATCTTAGGATGTACGAGTGCCGTGGCATTTGCCAATGTCAATCCCTTGGCCGTTCCTTCTAAAATAGTTGTTCCTCCTATGTAGCCTGCATAACCAAATAATGCAGAGCTGCCAATAACTCCAATCTCCAACAAAACTAGATGAGCCCATGCAAAAACATCTCTTATTTTTCCGCCAGTTATCTTTGGTATCATCCAATAGAATAATGAGAATACAGCAAAACCCAAAACACCGACTATTGAAAATAACAGAAATCCGAGATAACCCCAAGTACCAGCGGATCCGCCTGCTATTGTCCTGGAAATTCTCTGGTCAATGAACAAAGGAAATATCATCCACGCCATGGCGATAATTGTATTTACAAAAGTCATTGCAGCAAATCTTTTTGCCCAAAGTTCAGACATTTTATCATTCCTTGTAAATTATATTTAATTTGACTATTTAAAAGCTTTTGGGTAAAAATTTAACCTACTGATACCTTAAGGCGTCCACAGGATTGAGTTTTGCCGCTCTCCTCGCAGGCCAAAGACCTGACGTTATACCTACCAGCAACGCTATCAACAATCCTCCTGCAATAAGATACAATGGAACAGATGTCTTCAGAGCAAATCCTGTTCCACTAGAAAAAGTGTTTATGGCAACAGCTCCTATAGAACCTATCGTGACTCCGGCAACACCGCCAAACAGTCCGATGAGAGCAGATTCTGTTAGAAACAATTCCATTACATTGTAATTGCTAGCTCCTACGGCTTTCATTATTCCTATCTCTCTTGTCCTCTCAAGCACTGACATCAGCATCGTATTGGATATCCCTACAGCAGCTACCAACAAAGAGATTCCGGCTATGCCAGAAAGTAACACAGATAGACTTGTAAATATGGAAGATATGTTTGATGCAAGTTTTTCAGCAGTCAATACGCTAAATACTTTTTCCCCATGAATTTTGTCCATCTTTTTCTGTACTGCGTCTGCTATTTCCTGTACTTTATTTATGTTGTTTACATTTGCCAACATAATCGTATAAGAATCTTTTTCTCCGGAAAGGTCTCTTAGGGTCTGTATGGGTACAATTAACAGGTTGTCATTATCCTGCTGCCCGGTTGATTTTGTTATGCCAACGACTTTGAATGATTCGCCGCCTATTTTTATCTTATTCCCAACACCAATATCTTTGGAAAACATCTTGCTTGCTATTACAGGTCCTATGACTGCAGAAAATTTATCGCCTTTTTTAAGAAATCTTCCAGATTCAAGTTCGAATCCTTGGACATCCTTAAAAAGTTTTTCAGTCTGGTCTGGATCGCCACCGAAAATTGACATGGAAAGTATTTGACTATTGAAGTTGACAGTGAGAGATTTTATAAAAATACCACCGACAACATCTATGCCATTTATTTTAGATATAGCATCGAGATCCTGGTCAGTTAGTTTCAAAGAAGATGATGGTGGGCCAAATCCTCCACCTCCACTCAAAAAGGATGCAGGTGCTATGAATATCTTGTTGCCGCCGAAAGAATTCAACTGCTCCTTTATGAATTCTGTGGCGCCAATGCCTGTTGATACAAGTGCGACTACTGCAGCTATTCCTATCGCTATTCCTACAATCGTAAGCAGGCTTCTTAACCTCCTATCAACTATGTTCTTAAGAGCTATCCTGAGGCTTTCGTTTTCGAAACTAAACGCCAACGAACTCACTTCCCATTGATCATCTTTAAGATAGTGTTTTTATTCTTGTATGCAAAGAAAATGATTAGAAGCGCTATTATAAATTGGAAGACGGCAGGTATCTTGAATGCTCTTGGGCCGAAGTTAAAATTCAGATCGTATGAATTGGAAAATTCCTGGTTGTAAGAATCTTTATAGACAAGTGTCAAGTTTAATTTGTGATTTCCGCTGGATGGATAAGATGTCTCAAAACTTAGTGAATTCGTATCATCGGGGTCAAGATTGCCTATGTATACCGTTGCAGGAAGCAATGCTATGTCAGATTTTGCATAAGCTGTGAGGAATTTAGAAGTTCCTGTACCTGCATTAGCAACGGAAACGACTACTTTACCTTTTGAATCAGCAGTTATCTCAGAGCTTTCAACATAAACCACAAAATCGGGTATTCCACTAATCCTTAAACCTACATACTTTACATCTGAATGTGCAATGCCCTGTTCATCATAAAAATCAAGTATCACAGGAACGCTGTATGCAATCGTATCTGCATTGTTGTTGACTGTAAGATCGAAAGAAACAGATTTGTTATCACCGCTGCCAAAAACTCCTAAAAATTTCTCTGTATCTGTAGTTGCAGGAGAGATTGCAGATGCAAAATTCCTTATGGAAGCCACCAGATCTTTTATCTGACCTTTTCCTACATTTTGTATATTCAAAGTCATCTTGAAAACGTCTCCTCTTTGTATAACAGGCTTGTCATAAGACACCTCTGTTATCTGTAACAATGTCCTTTTAGTTATAACAATTGAAACGGAATTTTGAGAATCTGTTGTAGAGCCGCTGCCGCTTATACTATAAGAAACAGTTACTGGTATAGCAACCGTACCTTCCTGTGCATTTGGAGATACAGTTATTGGAACCGTTATCTGCGTAGAACCTCCTGCATTCAATGTACCCAAACTATAAGATGGACTGTCTGGTATGACATTCGATGTGGCTTGTATGGAAATCTTTGCATTAGTAGCTATCTCATTTCCAGTATTGCTTATCGTTATAAGTATATTGGCCTTTGTGCCTGGTTCTATGGTGGATGGGACTGTAGATGATGAAAACGTGAGGGATACGTAAGCATTTGCATTGCTAGAAAACATGAAAATAGAAATAATCGAAACTATGAGCAAAATCTTTATCCTATTCATTTGCCAACCACCTTTCCATCAGCTATCCTTATTATCCTTTTCGTCTGCTTGGCTATCTTTATATCGTGCGTCACAACTATAATTGTCCTGCCATCTTTATTAAGTTTTTTCAGTATTTCCATGATGTGTTTCCCTGATTTCGAATCGAGGTTTCCAGTCGGTTCGTCTGCCAAGATTATCTGCGGGTCGTTTGCCAGAGCACGAGCTATAGAAACTCTTTGGGTCTCTCCTCCTGAAAGCTTTGTTGACTTATTCTCAAGCTTTTTCTCCAGTCCGACTTCTGTCAAAATTTTTCTTGCCTTTTCCTTGCGTCCTTCAATCTCTATTCCATTGAAAATCATAGGCAGTTCTACATTCTGCATTGCTGTAAAGCTGTTTATCAGGTTGAATGATTGGAATACAAAACCTATTTTATTCCTTCTGAGGACAGCCATCTCGTTCTCGTCCATTTTACTGAGATCGTGCGAGTCTATAATCACTTTGCCTTTTGTCGGCTTGTCAAGTCCGCCTATTAGGTTTAACAAAGTAGACTTGCCGCTGCCGGATGCACCCATTATGCTGACCAGCTCGCCTTTTTTGATGCTAAGATTGAGTCCTCTAAGCGCATCAAACTCTGAGGGCAATCCTGGATTATATATCTTCCACACATCGATACATTTTACAATGGTCTCCATAATAAACTATTCTATAATTATAGTAAAGTACAAAAATCAATTATGAAGATTGTTGTCCTAGGTGGCAGCGGCGGTATGGGTAAGATTGCTGTTGAAGATTTATTCCATTACTGCAAAGACTGTGAGATAACAATAGTTGACAGGCATGAAGATAAGGCAAGAAAACATGCTGAATCTTTCAAAAGTTCCAGAGTAAAAGGCGTTGGTATAGATGTGAATGATACAGATAAATTGGCTAAGATATTGGAAGGAAACGATGTTGCGATTAACTGTGTTGTTTATTATTTGAACCTTGAAGTTATGAAAGCATGCTTGAAGGCTGGCGTGCACTATTTGGATTTGGGTGGCCTTTTCCACATGAGCAGAAAACAATTAGAACTGAATAATCAATTCAAAAGTAAAAAATTATTGGCGGTTATAGGATGCGGATCTACTCCAGGAATAACAAATGTTATGGCACGATATTGTTCAGGATTTTTTGATAAAATAAATGATATTCATATAAGCTTTGGCGATGCCGATTTCACTAAGTATAATCAGCCGTTCGTCATACCATATACCATGCACACTCTTTTCGATGAATTCATGATGCAACCTGCTGTCTTTACAAAAGGTGAGATAAAGATGGTTGATCCTATGAGCGGTAAGACTGAGATACAGTTTCCTAATCCTGTCGGTAAATTGAACGGATTCTATACATTACATTCAGAACTGGCTACATTTCCATCATCGTTCAAAAATAAAGGATTGAAAGAATGTAGTTTTAGAGTTACTTTCCCGAAAGAATTCATGGAAAAAATAAAATTCCTTATAGACATGGGATATGCTTCTGAAAAAGAGATTAATGTCTGTGGTAAGATGATTAAACCAAAAGACTTTACGGCTATGGTGATGAACCAGTGGTTGCCTAAAGAGGGCACTAAAATAGATGATTTGGAATATTTGAGAGTTGAGATGATTGGGGAGAAAGGTGGTAAAAAACAGAAGAAAGTTCTTTATTGTATGAATAAAAATCATAAAGATTTCCCGGCAGGAAGTTACAACACAGGAGTTGCTCCTTCTGTAATGGCTCAAATGATTGCAAATGGGAAAGTTAAAGAAAGGGGAGTATTGCCACCGGAACTGTGCATAGATCCCAAATATTTCTTTAAAGAATTGAAGAAAAGAGGGATAAAAATACTTGTCAAATAAAGTTACATTACCCTATCCTTAAGATGAGCATATTTTTTAGAATTTTCGACTGCTAAATTAAAAGCTTCCAATGTATTTTTCAAATCCTGCTCGCTATGAGACAAGGAAGTGTACCAGCATTCTTGATTGTCCAGATCTATCATAACACCGTTCTTCATGAGCTCGAACTGTATCTTCAAGAACAGTCTGAAGTCGCAGTAAGATCTGAGATCCTTATAATTGGTAATCTCTTCCCTGTCGCTGCAGACGAACTGGAACATCTCTGGTACTCCTTGTATTATAAAATGCTCCTTTTTCTCAGAAAATATTTTATCTATGCCTTTCATCAATCTGGAACCGTATGAATTCAACTTTTCGTAAACTCTCTTGTCTTTCAATACGTTCAATGTCGCTTTTGCAGCAGTCAATGAGACAGGATTGCTTGTATAAGTTCCTCCATGTGCGACACCTTTTGGTCCAAACAGTTCCATTATTTCTCTTTGGCCAGTTATTAAAGACATAGGATAGCCATTGCTTACAGATTTGGCGAAGGTTGCAAGATGTGGTTTCACTTTAAACAACTCTTGAGCCCCACCTTGTGCGACTCTGAAACCAGTCTTTACCTCGTCGAAAATCAAAACTATGTTGTACTTGTCGCACAGTTCTTTCAGATGTTTGAGATAGCCTTTCTTTGGCATTATCGCAGAAGAATTTCCCATTATAGGTTCTGTTATGATGGCTGCAATCTTTTGATGATGTTGTTTGACTGTTTTTTCTATAGATTCAAAATCATTCCACTTTTCCACAATCACAAGCTTCCTTATAGCTTCTGGTATACCTGCCGACATCATGTATGGTTTTTTCTCCAATTCTGTATAAGGAGGATGGGTTGAAAACAGAAGATAATCATGATTGCCATGGTAATGTCCTTCGAATTTCACTATGACTTCTTTTTTTGTATAAG
>DATDXT010000036.1:0-3488 GCA_035289185.1 archaeon
CTACAATAGAAACTACATCAACAGTTACTGTTGAAGAAGCATCATCATTGAATCATATTTATGTTCTGGACATGGACATGAAAATTGTAGGAAGATTAGAGAATCTTGCCCCAGATGAGCGAATATATTCTACAAGATTCATTGGAGATAGAGTATATTTGGTAACATTCAGGCAAATTGATCCATTGTTCGTTATAGATCTAAGTGATCCTGCAAACCCAAAGACCCTAGGACAATTAAAAATACCAGGAGTTTCAGATTATCTTCATCCATACGACGACAATCATATAATTGGAGTTGGCCGTGATGCTACTGATGAAGGTCGTGTGCAGGGATTGAAACTAGCACTATTTGATGTAAGCGATGTTGCAAATCCAAAGGAAGTTGCTAAACATATAATTGGTGAAAGAGGTACTTCTTCCGATGCCTTATACGATCACAAAGCATTCCTATTCAGCAAAGAAAAGAATCTTTTAGTTATACCAGTTAATTTAGCTGAAAAAGATTACCAGCAGACATGGCAAGGAGCATTTGTATTTGAATTAACATTAGAGAATGGTTTCGTAGAAAAAGGAAGACTTACCCATGAAGAAAAGCAGCAGGATCCATATTACTATGCTCCTGGAATAAGAAGATCATTGTACCTGGCCGATATTTTGTATACAATTTCAGATGCAAAGATCAAGGCAAATGATTTAGACGACATGAAAGAGATAAAAGAAATAGATCTGCCTTACACAGAACCATACGGGTATTATTGGATAACGAAGGAAAGTATAGTCGGAGAAACTGTTGCTGAGCCAGTATAACCCTATTTCTAGACTATCCGATATGTTTATCGCAAGAATGTCAACAGTTAGCTTTAAATCTATTATCTTATAAAAGATAATGATATGACAGACATAATAAACCCTATCACAGCCGCGATAATCAAAGAGTCAAAAGACGGCGATACGATAAGGGAAATAGCAATGAAAACTGGATTTGCTTACTCTGCGGTATATAGATGGGTAATGGAATTGGCAAAGCACGATATGTTTGAAGTCAAGGACGAGGGCAACAGGAAACGCATATATGCAAAGCACACGGCATTGTACAGCCAATTCGTAGGCTTGATAAAATCAGTCAGCGAAGCGGAGAGGGACAAGGCATTCTGGGCATTCATAAGAAAAACAAACTTGAAAGTTAGGTTGGCTGGTGGAACTTCCATATCCTTATGGACGCGTGGAAGTTACATAACAGGCGATTTCTTTGACAAGATATACGTGTTGGAAGTTGCGACAAAGGATTTAGGCAAATTGGAAAAAGAATTGGACAGACGCAAGATAATCTATACTGAAGGCGACAGAAAAGAAGCAAGACCATTGGTTTTATTGATCGCTAAGAAAGTCTTTGGAAAGACTGACGTGCGAAGCACGTCGTTTCGTGTTGAAAGGATAGGAGGCATTCCTGTCGTGCCGTTGAAAGAATTGGTAGAATGGTGCAAGAAATTGAATTTGGATGCTGTATTGGAGCAATTGGATGCCTTGTATGGATTAGGCTTGAAAACAAAATATTCTGAGGTGCATACAAACGTCTGATTTCATAAGCGGTGTTTTATCAAGGGAAAACGAAGTCATCCGTCTGATTAGCCTACTCTCAGATAACAATCTCGACTTTATCGTTGTAGGAGGTTACGCTGTCTCTATTCACAAGAAAAGGTTTTCAATAGATCTTGATATTGTTGTAAAAGAAGCAGATGTAAACAAATTCGAGAATCTTCTGGAGAAAGAGGATTATGTAAGCGGATACTCAAAGGAGATAAGCACAGTGTACGATGAGAAATTCAAAAGGCTTGAGAAAAAGATAGGCAAGCTGTCAGTCAGCGTAGACCTACTGATAAATGGCGTGGTATCAAGATTGACAGGTGGTTCATGGAGCTATGAGCTGCTGCTTGAGAATTCCTCAAAAAGCATGCTGCAGGGCACCGAATTTCTGGCACCTTCAAAGGAGATGCTCGTAGCAATGAAGATCCATTCCGGCAGGTTCTCAGACGTGCGCGATATCGTTGCCCTCTACGAGAACACAGATCAAGCTGTGATACTGAAATACGCAAAGCGCGGCGACATCAAGAAGCTCAAGACTGGACTGCAGAAAGAGATCAATTTCATGGAAAGCCCGAACTTCAAAGACAGCTTCAAGGGCATCTTCGGCTTCCACGTTTACAAGGAGCAGGACATTCGAAATGCTGTGAAAGGCCTGCGTGCGATGCTGAAGAAGCTTTAGTAAAATGAGAAACTGTAAGGAATGGGGTAGAGATATGGAATAAAGAAGTAAATGGAATCAAATAATAGAACTGCCTTACACAGAACATGGGGATATTACTGGATAACGAAGGAAAGTATAGTTGGAGAAACTGTTGTGGGGACAGTTCTTAATGTTATTGGATAAAGTAGGTTACAAAGCTTCAACTCTAGGCAGGAAAAATCCTGACATAATTAAGAGAAGAATTATTATAATTCCTAAAGCCATAGAAATAACTCCTAATCTTTTATCACCTTTAACAAATCCTATTACTCCAAGCATTAAGGGAATAATAAAAGTGTAAGCCGCTAAACTCCCGAAAAATATGATGTAAATTGCAATGTATAGAAATACATATACAATGCCATATACAATCCCAATCAAATTAAAAATCCTTCCTGGTTTTAGTTTCACTTACTTCTCCTCATTCATCAATCGTAGCCCTCTGCAGCTTTCCAGAGTAATCAATAAATACAGTTTTAACTTCAGAAAACTCATCAATCCCGAGTATTCCTGCTTCCCTTGTTGTGCCACTGTGTTTAACACCACCAAAAGGCAGATGGCTTTCTGCGCCTATTGTTGATGAATTGATGTAAGTTATTCCAGCCTCTATGTGTTTTATTGCCAGGAATGCACGATTGACATCTTGTGTATAAATTGCAGAAGAAAGGCCATATTCAATATCATTCATTACATCTATGGCTTCATCAAAATTCTTTACTTCTATTACACTTAACACTGGGCCAAAAATTTCCTCTTGAGCAATGCGCATATCCTTTGTGACATTCTTGAATATAGTTGGCTCATAGAAGAATCCTTTCTTGCCATGGCGTTTTCCGCCACAAAGAAGTTTTGCCTCTTCATCCAGTCCTACCTCTGTATAAGTATGAACTTTTTCTAATGCTGCTTTATTTACCAAAGGTCCTACATCGACATTTGGATTCAATCCATTGCCTAATCTTAGTTTCTTTGTTTTCTCTAAAAGCATTCTTGTAAATTTATCAGAAATTTTCTTATGAAGTATAACTCTTGAACATGCAGTACATCTTTGGCCTGTTGTGCCAAAAGCACCCCATATAACTCCTTCTAAAGCAAGATCTAATTTAGCATCATCCATAACTATTATAGCGTTCTTGCCCCCAAGCTCAAGGCCAATCTTTTTTATTCCAGCGTTTTTTAGTATCGATTCTCCAGTAGCTCTGTTT
>DATDXT010000037.1:0-2931 GCA_035289185.1 archaeon
CCTCATTATCTTGGGAACAACAGATAATAACAGGGCATTGCGATGTTTCCAGCAAAATCCTGATCTTGACTACCAAGACAGCGCTTCCATCGAGAGAAATGTGTGGTCGGATGACCTAGAATATGCTGTGCTGATCAATACCGAAGAACCTTCAGTGATAGAAATCTTTACAGCGTTTATTGAAGGAAATGAATATAAGAAATTGACAGGAGAACATTGGCAGACGATTCGTATGACGTCTAATGTGGTTGGGGGTGTCGCATTAGGTGTGGGAATCACGCTTGTGGTTGTTGGCACGGGAGGTACAGCAGGGATAGCGCTTGTTGCTGTTGGAGCAGGAGCTGGCGTAGCTGGAGATGTTATTGATGCAACGGATTATTGCTGGGTAAATCTGGAAGATGGATTCTGCCCTTATGTTGCGGCAGGATTTATTATTCCGGGAGCGGTTGATAAATATGGTGCAAAGGCATTCAAACTTTTTATGAAAAATGGAGGAGACAAGGCTATAAGGGTTTTCGATGAGTTCGGAACTGACGTCAAAGTGCTCACAACAAGAATTTTGAAGGAAACAGAGTTTGGTGAACAACAGATTAGACTATTCGGCAAGCTCATTAAGGCAGCAGATCAAAATGCCGAAAAAGTATTCCAAGCATATAAAAAGTTGCCAACAGACTATATAGATAATGTCCTCAGAAAGTTTGATGGAAGTTTAAGATATTTTGATGAAGGAGTCATAGATCCAACTACCCACAGGTTTATGAAATGGAAGAGATACACAAATACAAATCAGGTATTTAGAGGTGTAAATCCAGCACAAGGAGAAACACGTGAACAATTACAGGAAAGAGTCTTCAGAGGGGGTTTTCATCCGCAAGGTGGGAGAGATGGACATAAAGACCTTCTTAGACACGTAAGTGGAGACAATGCAAACTCAGCCTTTGTAAGTGCGAGCAAAAGGGAAGCAACAGCTGTCAGATTTGGATCTCAGGGCTATGTTTTTGAGATTAATCCTCGTGCTCTTAATGGGGTAGATGTCGAAAGAACATACTTGCCAGAACTTGATCTTGCAGATCTTCCGCAGGATGAAATAGAATCATTAAGAAATCTTGTTACAGGAGAAGACGAAATCTCCTTCTTCCAAGGAATAGATCCCAGAGATATTAAAGGTGCATGGAATGTAGTCAATGGAAAAGTTGACACGAGTGACATCAGAAAATTTGAACCTAATCCAAACTATAAGGAATAAGTGATAAAAAATGAAAAAGAATAGAGAAATAAAACCAGCTAACATGACGTTATCTATGACATTGAATACGTATACCTATATGGACATACTTATTAGTCTTTTACAAGAAAAGTTTGAATGCAACACCATTGAAAAAACAACCGATTCAGGAATAGCCAATATAAAGATAGATTCCACTATTGTAAGGAACACGACAACGAAGATTAAATTTAGGATCACAACAACAAAAGAGAGACCGTTCTTAAGTTTTCTTATTTATATTGATGGGCAAGTAGATTATAATAAGATTGTAGAGTTTGTTACCACTTTTATTAAAAGCACAGATGTAAAATTATGCATCGCTAGTCTTCCGGAGCAAACTGTCGAAACGACGGATGGAGCTACACATGTTTATTGGCTTGAATATAATCATTTTAATCCTGAAGACCTCAAAGATGCTCCACTTTACAGTTGGGAACCTATAAAAAAGGAAATTCTTGTTCGATATGTAGAGAATCCTGAAAAAACGACAAAAGAAAAACTTAAAGATTTAAATGAGAAGTATAGCACGGAATATAAACTTTGTCTAGGAAAAACGAATGACCGAGTGTATGATGTCGTAGTGCAGAAAATAGCTAATGGAAAAAAAGACTGGACAAAGCTTAAGGTGAACCACAAAGAACACTATTTCAAATTGTTAATAGATGGGACAGAAGAAATTTTTTATTTACAGAGATATCCGCCGACAGATACAGGTGCCATCACGAGAGAACCAGTAGAATTACGGAGATTTGACAAGTACTTAAACAAGAAAGGGTATCGACTTATCTGTAATGGAACTTCAAAGGGAAGCTGGCCTTTACTTCGAAGAGAGGAGACAAGAACCATGGTTAATAATCTTCAACAAAAAAATTGCTTTGACATTTTTGAATATTCAAAATGGAACGAATATGATAATGATAAAATCAATTTAGGTGAGGGGGAAGTGTACATTCAGGATATAAAAACAAAAAAGAAAGTAAAAGGAATCTTACGATTTAATTACGAAACGCAGGAAGTGGGATTGACTTTCGATTCCGAAATATATCGACAACCTTTAGAGACATATACTCATTTCGAAATAATAAGAAATCTTGATGAAATTCTTAATAAAAAAGGACTGAGACTAATTTGCAATGCAACGTCCATCGATGTTTGGCCAATAGGACTAAGCGGAAACATGGGTTTTGGTATGATCGCTGTTTGGCTAAAATCATTTGAACATGTTTCTTGTTATGAATATTCTCTATGGAACAGATATGCAACAAGAAAACAGCAAGAGGATTACATGAACAAAACTAGGGTCTCCAGAGCCACTAATAAACCATGAACCCAACAAAACTGATCGGATGGAGCAGCGTCATCACCGTCATTCTTTTACTCTGCATACTAACCATTATACCAACGATACTTGCAGTTGAAGAAACGATGATTACCAGTTATGAAACTGCAGGAGTTGGGAGAATTGTCGGAGACAATCCCGCTGAGATGAAAAAACAATTAGAAAAAACAAACCTTGCCCTCACGCACGGTGCATATTATGCTGATGATGCCTTGTTTGATTCAACAGAAGACAAAGTAAGAATTTTGAGGAGCTATTTTCCAGAACGAGCATATGAAGAAAATAGATGGACATGGGAAGATGTTGATGACCTTGTTGCAGAAGG
>DATDXT010000038.1:0-2369 GCA_035289185.1 archaeon
CATGCGCATTTTTCTTTGCAATTATTTCTACGACTGCTGAATGAAGCGAGTCTTTCGAGTAAACTGGCGCGCTGCATCCTTCTATGTACGTAACATCTGAACCTTCCTCTGCGATTATCAGTGTTCTTTCAAATTGTCCCATGTTGGCAGCGTTTATCCTGAAGTATGCCTGCAATGGAAGTTCGACTTTCACTCCAGCAGGAACATAGACAAAACTTCCTCCGCTCCATACTGCAGAATTCAAAGCGGCAAGCTTGTTGTCATCTGGAGGAATCACTGTTCCGAAATGTTTCTTGAAAATCTCAGGATATTTCTTCAATGCTGTATCTGTGTCGCAAAATATGATGCCTTTTGCTTCCAGATCTTTCTTTATACTGCTGTAGACAACTTGGCTCTCATACATAACTTCTACTCCTGAAAGGAATTTCCTCTCGGCTTCCGGTATTCCCAACTTGTCATAGGTTTTTTTTATCTCATCAGGCAATTCTTCCCATGTGTTGGATTTTTTGTCCATAGCTTTTGCAAAATAAGTTATGTCGTCGAAATTGATTTTGGTCAGGTCTGCTCCCCACATCGGCAATGTCTTCTCGTAGAAATTCTTCAAGGCATTCAACCTGAATTTCAACATCCAATCTGGCTCGTTCTTTATCTTGGAAATCTCTGCCACGACTTTTTCTGATAGTCCTTTATCGAAAGTCAAAAAATAGTTTGTCGTGTTCTTGAAATCGAACTTGCTGTAATCCAATTCTGTTATCTTTTGCTGGACCATCTAAGCGTCACCTCTAAACGAATCATAGCCACTCTTCTCCACATTCTGTACAAGGCTAGAATCACCAGACTTCACTATCTTCCCGTCTATCATTATGTGCACGAAGTCGGGTTTCACATGCTTCAATATCCTTTCGTAGTGAGTGATTAAAAGTATTCCTGACGTTCCTGCGAGCTGGTTTATTCCTTCTGAGATTATTTTCAATGCGTCCACATCGACACCAGAATCGGCTTCGTCCAAGATAGCCATCTTTGGTTTCAGCATAAGCATCTGCAAGACCTCTGATCTTTTTTTCTCACCGCCGGAAAATCCTTCGTTCAGATACCTATCCATGAAAGCTTCGTCCATTCCAAGCGACTTTGATTTTTCTGCAAGTTCTTTCTCGAATTCTTCTACGTTAACGTCTTTACCAATGTTTGACAAAGCGGTCCTAAGAAAATTAAACACTCTTACACCAGAAATCTCTATAGGATGCTGGAATCCTAGGAACAATCCTGCTTTTGCCCTTTCATTAGGTTTCAACTTGGTTATGTCATTCCCATCTAAAATTATCTGGCCGCTCTCAACAACATACTTAGGATTTCCCATGATAACATTTGACAAAGTGGTCTTCCCGCTGCCGTTAGGACCCATCAATGCATGCACTTCCCCCCTTTTGATCTTCAGGTTCAATCCGTTCAATATTTTTTTCCCATCAACTGACACATGCAGGTCCTTTATCTCAAGTTCATCTGTCATTTATTTTTTCACTCCAGCGATTTCTAACAGGCAAAGAAATGGATCTAATTCCTCTTTATTGAAAACTCCTTCCTTCCTGCTCTTTGCACAAATCTCACAAACTTTTGTACTTATGTCATGGCCACCCACAACTTCTGCCGACAAATAATCCACGAACTGTGACATGTTTGGATTGGACATCAGCTTTTTTAGTTTCTTTCCTCTCAGACCGCTCTTGTATTGTGATACAGCTGGCTGAGTCAGACCTAGCTTCTTCGATGCTTCCTGCTGCGTCATGCCATATTTGCTTGTCAAATTGTTTGCTACTATCGCTCTCAACGCAGGCATTATGTCATCGAATATGTTTTCACAGAATATCTTTACTGCCATGTTTATCTATTGATTGCGGATGTTTATAAATATAACAGTGTTATGAAAACCTATCATTTGCAACTATTTAATCTTTTTCAGACAGTTTTATTTTAATGTCACTTCCAGCAGAAGAGAATTCAATAAAAACAGCTTCTTTGGAAAATTTGGAACCTAATAGATTGAACAATCTTGTTTATTGGATAAAAGACTACAGAAACAAAATTAGATACAACAAAATATTTGGAGCGATAAGTGCGTACGGATTTTTCCAGTCGATTTCTACAAGCATGTCTCTGGGGGATGTAGTAGACAAATACGGACAGCTCAACTATTTGGCAGGTCGTGTGGATGAGCTGAACAATCTTGTATTCGGCGATAAGATTCCAGGTTACATTCCTGGCGG
This sequence comes from archaeon, assembly GCA_035289185.1. Classification (GTDB taxonomy): domain Archaea; phylum Aenigmatarchaeota; class Aenigmatarchaeia; order CG10238-14; family SCSR01; genus DATDXT01. The sequence continues at coordinate 2,262 of DATDXT010000038.1, forward strand.
TACAGACGGGATTGGAATACTTTTGAATATAGTGGGTCCTGCAATTTTAGGTACAGCTGCCGCAGCGGTTTTTATATATTATTACAAATATTCGAAAGATGTTAAAAA
>DATDXT010000039.1:0-2590 GCA_035289185.1 archaeon
AAGCCAGACCTGTAGAGTCAAAACCAGCACCAGTCTTCAAACCAGCTGGAGCAGTAGGATATCTGGAAGAAGCTCAGACAGTCGAACAGAAAACATGCAGTTCATGTGGAGCAAGATTTGATACTCAAGACCAATTGAACAATCATTTAAGGTCGGCGCATCCGCAGAAACTATCGGGACAGTCGCAAGTCTTGGTGACACCAGCAGTAAGAAGTTTGGCAAAAGAGATGAACGTTGATCTGAACAGGATATCTGGAAGCGGGCAGGAAGGAAGAATAACAGAAGACGATGTAAGAAGATTCAGCCAGCCAGTCCACCAGCCTGTTGCAAGAAGAGAGATGCCAGAAAGCGAGCAACAGATAGATATCAAATCAGAAAGGAAGTATGATTTTTATGGGCATGTTAACAGGGTTCCATTCAAAGGACTAAGAAGAGCGACTGCGCAGAAGATGGTAGAATCAAAACAGCACATACCTCATGTCACGCACATGGACGAGGCTGATGTGACTGATCTGTGGAAATGGAGGGATGATGAGAAACTTGCAGCAGCTGACAAGGGAATAAAGCTCACGTTCATGCCTTACATAATCAAAGCTGTCATAGCTGCGATGAGGGATTTCATGATGATGAATTCCAGTCTGGATGAGGAGAAGGAAGAGATACTTGTAAAGGAATATTTCAACATAGGATTTGCAACTGATACAGGCGATGGTTTGGTGGTTCCTGTTATAAAAGCTGCAGAAACTAAAGATGTGTTCCAACTGGCGAAAGAGATGCAGGATCTTAGCGAGAAAGCAAGAGCAAAGACGATAAATGCAGGCGACATGAAGGGAGGGACGTTTACTGTGACTAACATAGGAAGCATAGGAGGAATGTTCGCCACTCCAGTTATCAATTATCCAGAATGTGCGATACTTGGACTGGGCAGGATCTATGACAAAGTAGTTGTAGAGGATGACAAACTTAAAGTCAGGAAATATCTGCCGATGTCTTTCACTTTCGACCACAGGATAGTCGACGGCGCGTATGTTGCAAGGTTTGCAAATGCTGTCATCGAGAAGCTTGAGAGGCCCGACGAGCTGAAATAAATCGTAGCAGTTTTTTTAATTTTTTAAATTTTTGTTATGTGTGATACGTATCACATCTCATTTTATACAGAATTTAACAACATAAAAAACACATATGTCCCACGCGGAACATTTATTTTTAAAATATCTTCACAACTCTTCCAACTATTGATTTTTTATCTATAGGACCAAAGTGCCTGCTGTCATTGCTCAATTTCACATTATCCCCCCTGACAAAATATCCATCTTCAATTATTTTTCCAATCCTTTTCACCAAAAACTTATCTACATGCTTGAAGACAATGACATCTCCTTTAGCAGGATTTTTAAAAGAATAGGACATCTTGTTAATGACGACATAATCTCCTGATTTCAAGTAAGGCTCCATGCTTTTATCTTCCACTCTAAAAACAGTGAACGGCCACATAACTTAGACTTTAGGAAGGACTATGTCCCTTTCTGTAGGATAAAATGATTTTCTTTTTACAGTCTCAACACTTTTAGTCTTCCAGAATATCTCTGCTATCCTGTTTACAGTATCCAATAATTCTTCTGCGGCTGGCAGGTTTATTTCCTGTTTTGACTTAGAACCGAGTTTCATGACTTTCCATACTAGGCTGTGAAGTTCGGGGAATTTTTCCACATGCTCCGGCTTGAAATAGTCTCCCCACAAAATCCTTATCTCATGCTTGCAAAGCTCTGCATGATGCTCCTTTACAGCCGTATGTCTGGCCAATGCATGTATATGTTCTTCTCCATGTTCATGGTCATCGTGTTTCTCAGTTTGAAGTTTTTTTATCAAATCAACCATCCTTATGACTGTATGCGCAGCCATCTGTGCCATATGAGGATCGTATATTCCGCAAGGCACGTCGCAGTGAGCATATGCTACTTTAAAGTTGAATATTTTGTCCGCTGTTTTCAAAACAGAATTTATCATTGACATACTTTACTTTTAACCAGCCTATTATTTAAAATTTCATCAAAGCTTGAAACTTACTTTGTCTCCCACTTTTATATCATATTTCTTTGCCAAGTTGCCGTTTATCTCCAGGACATACATTGCCTTTTCATCAGGTTTATAGGTGGTGCAGTTCAATAGGCATGGTTGCGCGTTCTTTTCTATGTGGACTATGGTCTTATTAGATCCTATCCAGATTATGTCCAATGGAATAGAAGTGTTCATCATCCAGAATCCATAATAATTTTCGCTTGGAAAAACGAAGAACATCCCGTTTTCTTGAGGCATGTCTTTCCTGAACATAAGACCTTTCGCCCTTTCAATAAAATTGTCTGCAATTTCTGCTTTGAAGGACGCGTTTCCCACTTTCACATTTACAAAATCATCTTTTTTTGAGAAAAACATAGATAAAATTATTATGGCGATGAAAACAGATAAAAGAAAAACCATTGTCAATCCTTTCATAAACTAATTTAGTATCTGAATGGATTGAAAAGCTTTGAGAAGAAGCCCTCTTCTTTTAATTCGTATTCAGCAATATGTGCAGCAACCCTGTGAAGAT
>DATDXT010000040.1:0-10075 GCA_035289185.1 archaeon
AGAGATTGCTGAAGGTTGCAAGCACGCCTCAGAAGTTGATGCAGATGTCTGTCAAACAGATAAGAGATTTGATTTATCCAGTAGGATTTTATAGGACTAAGTCTAGACATTTGAAGAAAACCTGCAAGATTTTGGTGGATAAGTTTAACAGCAAGGTTCCCAACACCAGAGAAGAACTGAAGACACTGCCAGGTGTAGGTGGAAAGATTGCTGACATAGTTCTTCTGTTTGGTTTCGGCAAGGAAGTCATACCTGTGGATTCGCATGTTGCATGGGTTGCTAGGCAATTGAAGTGGACAGATTCTAAGCAGCCGGATAAAGTAAGAGAGAACTTGCACAAAATCATACCTGAGAAGATGAGGCCATTCATAAACCAGTTGCTAGTGGAACATGGGAAGAAAGTCTGCAAGACAGGAAGACCTAAATGTCAAATCTGTCCTATAGAGAAATATTGTCCGAGTTCTAAGCTTAAAAGTTCTACTATTTAAATTTCAATTCCTTAATCCAAAAGTATGAAATCGTATGTTTTACTGATACTTGCAGTAGCTTTTTTTGCATCTGCATCATATGTCATTATTTCAGATTCTAAACCGACCACCATTACGAGTTCTTTTGTCGAACAGAGCGATGCTAAATCGTCAGATTCTAAACAGACAGATATAATAGCACAATTGACATGTCCAGCTTCTTGTGATGATGGAAACAGATGTACGACAGATTATTGCAGTGATAAGACTGGTTATAATTGTGTCCATGAAAATATAGAAGGATGTTGTAATGTGGGAAAGGTCTATTGCGATGGCAAGTGCACTATAACAAGATGTATCGTAGACAAGGACTGTTATGACGGTTTAGACAATACCTCAGATGAATGTATCAATCCCAACAGTTGTTTATCAGACTGCAAGCACATCTTGGTCGGTAATCAATGTGGAAATGGCATCTGCGAGAACAATGAAAAAACTACATGTCCTGCAGACTGTTCTATAACATCGCCTGTTGCAACCAGTCAGGATAGTGGCACTAATAAGTTAAAAGTGAACATTTACATGGACAATGGAACTTTTTCTACTGATGAGAACATAACAATAACCATACATGTCGATGATGGCTCAAATCCTATCTACAATGCTGACGTAAATGCATCTATCAAATATCCATCTGGCTATGTGAAATACCCATCTAAAACCAACAAGAAGGTCCAAAACTATACTGATCAGAACGGAGATTTCATTTGGGTATTTTCTACTGATAAAGCAGGAACTTTCAACATAAGTGCAATAGCAAACAGTGATGGATACAATCAAGTTTCCAGCTATCGCACATTCGATATACAATAATCCTAGAACTTTACAAGAGATTTAGCCTTGTTTATAAGGTTTTCAAGATTATTCCTATTAATGCCTTTCCTTACTAGATCATTTGTGTTAGAATTTATGAGCTGTTTTAGTGTAACAATGTCATTGTCACCAAGCTTGTTCTGAGTGTATTTGTCAAGCTCTTTAAGAATAGTCACAGGATACAGTTCCTTCTTCTCTATCAAGTCTACAAGATTGTACTTTTCAGGCTGGCTCCAGCTCATGTAAGATATTCCCCTGCAGTCAGCATACCTCTGAGCATGTTCTGATACTTTAGTGTTGCAGACAACCATCGCTTTCGTGAAGTTGAATTTGTTCTTGCCAATCTTCCCACCTTCAACCAAGTCGTCCAAAACAGCCGATGTTTCAAGCAATACGTCAAGTCCTGTATAAGTATGATTTTCTTCGTGATGTTTTACTTCAAGATAGATGACCTGACCATCCATCTGCGCCACACCGTCAATTTCATGTTCCACACACTTGCCAGAGATTATCATGTTGGGCAGGACTTTGTAACCATGCTCTCTTAAAAGTACTCTTATAAACTCTTCAAAATCCGGTTTAGACCTAAGTACAGCTATTGCGTGCCTAAGACTGTCCCTGTGTTTTATCTCAGGCTTGTATTTTTTGGCGTATTCAAAGACCATCTGCAGTATCTTCTTCGTAGTTATGCCATTGTACAGCTTGCCTTCGACCTTCTTGCATATAGTGTCTGCTAGTTCAGGAGATACGCCCAGTTTAAGACAAGTTCTTTTCACCTTCTCCCCATCGAATTCCTGCTTTGTACCATCGCTTTTCTTGACGTAAACCATGTTATCCTTAAATTTATTTATGGTTATGAGTAACTAAAAAATATAATATACTATGGCAGATAGAAGGCTTTCCGCCGTCTTAGTGGTTTCTATATTAGCCATTTTTCTGTATTCGATAACTGTCTTTTCCACATCTTTCAATTCATCTGTATCGCCATCGCAGATTGTAGCAAATGACCCAAACAAGGCCTTCAACTTTACAATAACCAACCTGAACGACACCCAAAACATAACGCAGGTCAACATAACCCTGCCACAAGAACTTACCTTTGTAACAGGCAGTGCATCTACCAATGCTACCAACTATACATTTATCTCTTATGCAAACTGGACCAACACGACCCCCAATTTAATATCTGTATCTTCAGTAGCATGGTTCGCATTCAATGCAACAGTTCCTCCAATAAACAAGACAGTCAATTTTACAATATACACGTTGGATTCTACAGGCATCGTTAATCAGACTAACAATTCAATCACGATACTTCCAGAGAATATAAGCATAAATATGACTACTGGCGTAGGCATATTCAATGGAACACTTGCAGCTTATGCCAACTATTATCATACATTCACATTCAACACGTCAGCAGTCGACAATTCAACCGGTGTTGTAGCTACATTGTCTTGGTCAAGCAGTTCTAAGGATATAGACTTGTTCCTTTTCGATGAACTTGGAAATATGATAGAAAAGTCAATATACTATTCTCCTACTGGACAAAGTCTGCAATACAATTACCTGCCTAAAAACAAATTATGGAGCCTAAGGATCTACGGAAATATTTCCCAACAAGAGTCTTACACAGGCAAATTGTACTTTTCAACCTTGAATATTACCAACTCTTCCAATCAGTTGCCAAGCCTTCTTGATTTCGACGTAATGAATGTCAGTGACAGCAAGAACATGACTAATATAGATATTATAAACATTGGAGAACTTAACGAATCAAATGTTTTTATGGTGTCAGACATCAATCATGTAGACAGGTTTAGCAACAGCGGCAACAAAAACTTCACATTCTTCATCCCAACAGCCACTTATACAAAAGTAAGATTAAATTGGACAGGCACAAGCAATTATACATTGAATCTGTACGGACCCGACGGCTCTCTAACAGCAAGCTCAAGCAACAAATATGCCAATGCCAAGTTTGTAGGCGCGCCTAGCGAGGAGTTTGTGGAGATTACCAGTCCATCTGCAGGCATTTGGATAGCAGAAGCGAATGCCAATTCTGGAAGTGATACATATACTTTGGCAATATACCAGCGATTCTCTTCAAGTGATTGGATTAAGGCCAACTATACTACATTTACATTCAACAAATCTGGGTCAGTCAATTCTACTAACAGCTTTTATGTAAATTTTACAATACCAACCAATTCATTCAATGGATTGTATGAAGGATTTTTGCAATATCAAGGTGCTAATCAAGACGATGCCAATGTCAACAATTCTGTTGTAAAGATTCCATTAAAGGTGAATGTAACATCTCCTACACTGGTCGTCAACAATTCCTTTCAATCATTATCTAAAACTATAGATGAAAACTACGGTGCAGATTTGACTAGGACAGTTTATTTCAACATAAGCAATCCAGGATTCTATGATATGTCCTTGACGTTTACAAACTCATCCAATATGACATGTGTTTCAGGTTCATGTTCAGGCTTCTATGCGAATATGACGCATAATCTAACTGCTACTGTAGCGAAAGGAAGTTTTGCCATGATTGCTGCCAATGCTACTTTCAACAGTACATTCCCGCAAGGTGTTTATGAAGGCTGGATATTAGTCAATGGTACAGGCTCTTCTGAGCAATTAAGTACGCATCCTTATAAGACATTCAACATAACGTTGAGGTTGAATTTAACCAATGTAGTAAACTTAAAACTGGTCGATATAAGATCTGCAGGCGGGGACAATGTAGTCAACTCACCGACAATTGCTCAAAATTCTACTGTTACCATAAGGATTTTTTATGTTAATGGCACTGAGATATCTTCGGCAGAAGCAGGTAATTTAACAGCAGGTAACTTTTCTCTATGGCTCGTGGAGGGCAATGTGAGTTATAGGATACCTTCCACAGGAAATCTGACTCTTTACAATGGAACAAATCCTTTGAATACAGGATCCCTTATAAACCTTAGTTTCACTGTACCCGCGAATCAGGTAGGTGGACAATACATACTCAATAGTAATCTCGGTTTCACAAGAGGTGACAATAAATCGTTCTCTGGAACAGCATCAAATGGAAGTCTTATAATAAATGAAACGGGTCTTTTCTCACAAATTGTCACCGCCACATCATATACTCTTAACAATGGTACAAGTTCACTCGTTAACATAACTGTCAAAAATTATGGTTTTGCTGATGCAAACGGTGCGAAGATCAAGATGTTCGATAGCACATTGACATCAACATCATTCAACTCTTCAAACTGCGGCGGTACAGCTGGGGCTGAATACACACTGGCATTACTCAAGAATAACATTTCAGGTTGTTATATAGCATGGAACCTTAATGCCGGATCTTTAAACAGCACGACTACAGTTTGGATAAATTATACTGCAGGCAAATGGTACTTCAACAGATCACTAATCGTTACCATAAACTTAGCCGCTGGAAGTTCTTCGACCAGTCAAGATCAAACAGGTCTTGGAGGAGGGATAGCAACTGTAGTGAAAAACAGCACGTCTGTCATAGCAATTATTGATGCGATAACACCAGGCAACAATGTCATTTCTATAGGAACTTCCACAGTGGTGCCGGTCAACAAGATAACTATTAATTCAAAGATCGGTGTGGTACATGTGCGTGTAACTTTAACTAACTTTAATGCAACACTGCCGTCTGGCATATCTACCGCACCTACGGACAATGTTTACAAATATTTCCAAGTCACCCCGCAGAACATAACTGATGCAAACATAAACAATGCCACTATAAGCTTCTTCATCGAAAAAGCATGGTTTACAGTTTACAATATGGACAATTCCACTGTGAAGCTTAGCAGGTATTCTGGCGGACAATGGAACGATCTCACAACAAAAAAGACAACAGACGACACCAACTTTGTCTATTATGAAGCAGTGTCTCCAGGATTTTCAGTATTTTCCATAAGCGCTAAACAAAAAACTGCCACCCTTGTCCAAAATTTATCCGAAAGCAGTTCAAATACAACTAACGCCACATCCCAGAACAATCTTTTCAGCGGTCTAAAATTAGATACTTTGACAATAGCAGCCATCTTGATTGCAGCAGGAGCAGCGTGTTTTGTAGGATATTACTTATTCACTCCCAGTAGATCCAAAAAAGGCAGCAATCCTAGTGGCGGCAGCGGATGGAATGATTTGAAAAAGAAATGGCAGCGGGAGAAAGCAAGTGCTGGATGGGACAAGTTCAAGAAAAAATGGAGACATTCTAGCTGATTCTTGTGCCAGAGTTGAAGCATGTAGGTGCTGCAGATTTTGATAAAGAGGTTTTGAAGAGCAAAAAACCAGTTATAATAGACATGTATGCCGGCTGGTGTCATCCATGCCAAGTTTTCGCGCCTATTTTTGAAGATGCGTCTAAAAAGTATGGCAGCAAAATCAAGTTTGTCAAGTTGAACGTGGATGAAAACGGAGAAGTTGCGGCTAAATATGATGTATTTTCCATACCTACGACTCTTGTTTTCAAAAATGGGAAGGAAGTTGAGAGAAAAGTAGGTTTCTTGAACAAAGATCAGCTAAAAACACTGCTTGAAAAAATACTCTTAGGATAGTTTTATAACCTTTACTGTCCAAACTATAATGCATGTCAAAGGAAACAATAGATATGCTGATAGAAGGCGGTAAAGCGGCGCCTAATGCTGCCATTGCGCCTAAGTTTTCAGCATTGAAGCTGGATGTAAATGCAATATTCAAGGAAGTCAATGACAAGACGAAGGACTATGCGAAGATGCAAGTGCCAGTCAAGATCATTATAGACAAGGATACAAAACAGTTTGAGATTGTTGTAGGCATTCCTCCGACAAGCAGCCTGATTAAAAAAGAGGCAGGCGTCGAATTGGCAAAAGTCAGTGAAGAAGACAAGGCAAAGGGCAATGTTGTCCTAGGAAATCTTAGCATGGAACAATGCGTGAAGGTGGCCAAGATGAAAAGGGAAGGACTGCTTGCAAAAGATCTGAAAGCTGCTGTGAAGCAAGTCGTTGGGACAGCGAACAGCATGAGCGGAATAAACGTGGAGAACAAAAGGCCCAAAGAGATAATACAAGAGATTGATGAAGGAAAATGGGATCATCTGATGCAGTGATCAATGCCTTCTAGTTTTTACTTTGTATCTGTATCTTTTCTTGAAAATATTTCTACCAATCTTTTTCAATCCAATGTCTATGTCCCAGAATATGTCCACCACTATGAATATCAGTATACCGAAGATAACAAGTGATATTGGCAGGTTTGTCAGATGTTCTGCCAGCGGAGATATGTAAAGCGCAAGTATGAGAAGTATGAGCGCCACATTCAACTCTTTTTGTATTTCATAATATCGCGAGCGAGAGCTGTCTGGTGAATAGAATCTCCTGAAAGCTTTTACTATGTGATTCCATGTCTTGTAAAGATTGTAGATTGAAAACAGTATAAGAACTGCTGACAAGAAATAAAATATGGTATCTTCAATGACGTATATTCTGAAAAGAAATATCAGAATTATAGAAGATATTGTCGCGATTATATGTAGTAAAATCTTTGCCCATTCAGTTTCCATCACACGAAATATCCGACCTTCTGGCGAAAGCAGTCTTCTATAGAAATGAAACCCTGTGCTAAGCGTGATGCCAATATTCTTTGCTCTTTTGGGAACGAGTCTGTTTATGATGCGGTATATAGTTTCATTGTACTTTATCGCAGGATAGGAAATGATAGACGTTATAAGCACTACAGAAGCGACGATTCCTAGGAAATCATGCGACAAAATGCCTGCACTGACCCCAGACAATGTTATCAACAAAGATATTTCTCCTAGAGGTATCATCGAAAGTCCTGAAAAGACAGCTGACTTGCTTGAATATCCGGCCATGAATGTTCCTAGTGATATTCCCAAGAATTTTCCAAAGATGGCTATTAGCAGGAAAAATGAGATTAATGTCACGTTGTTTATTATGTTGACAGGATTTACCAGCATTCCTATGGATAGGAAAAACAGAGAGACGAACAGCAATCCAAAATTTTTGATAGATTTTTCTATTTCCTTTCCTTGAGGCAACGCTGAAACTATACTGCCTGCAACGAAAGCACCTACAGCTGGCGACAACCCTAATGTTACTGATATAAATGACATAATCATGACCAATGAAAATCCAAATATGTCTATGACCTCTGATTTGAGATTCCTGGCTATTTCTATAAATCTTGGCGATATTTTTGTAAAGATGTAAAAACTGGCGAACAGTATTATCATTGATTTCAGGGCGGATAGCATGATAAATTCTATTGCCAGGCTTTTGCCTATTGCCAGGCTTGATACAAAACCCAGTGCAAAGACAGCAAACACGTCTTCGATGACAGAAACCCCAACCAACAAAGATATTTCCTCCCTGTTGCCAAGACCCATCTCCTGCAATATCCTTACTATCAGAGCCGTGCTAGTTATGCTGAAGATTATTCCTATGAACAAGCTCGATCCTTTGTCGAATCCTAACATCAAACTTGCATTATAGGTGATGAAGAAAACTATTCCCAGTTCTATCGCAGCAACAATTATGGATTCCAAACCCAATTTCTTTATCTTTGAAAGACTGAATTCTGTCCCTATCAAGAACAGAAGAAGTATACCACCCAATTCAGAGAAAGCACTTATTAGTTCGCTTTCTTTGACAAAGCTCAATCCATAAGGCCCTATTATTATCCCCACGATTATCAAACCTATGACAGAAGGTATTCTGAGCTTCACCGAAACCAAACTGGCAATAATCGAGGCTAATGCTATGACTCCTAACGGCAGGAAAATCTCTGACATCTAACTATTAGATTTGTTTTATAATAAAAAATATTTCTTGAAGCTAAGAATCAAACTATTTAAACCCATGTTCCATAAATTATCTTAAACCGTTAGTCACTCTTTCGAGAGGAGGTCGTTGAAATTGACAGAAAAAATAACAGAAGCAATAAAGAAATTGAGAGAAAGTTCTAAGAAGAGGAAATTTGATCAGACTTTTGACATGATTATCAATCTTAAGGAATTAGATGTCAAGAAAGAAGGCAAGATTAACGAAGAAGTAGTATTGCCGCATGGTTCTGGAAGCGAATCTAAGGTCGCTATTTTCTCTGACAGTATCAAATCAGTCGACGGTTCCGAGGTTTACAATTCTTCTGATGTTAATGAGATAGTCAACAACAAGAGATTAGGCAAAAGATTGGCCAAAGACACGGAATTTTTCCTGGCAGAACCGAAGTTGATGTCAGTTGTAGGTAAGGCGATGGGCCAGACATTAGCGCCTAAGGGGAAGATGCCAAAGATATTCACAGGCGATCCTAAAGCCATGGTGCAAAATCTAAGGAAAAGCATAAGAGTCAAGATAAAAGATTCTCCGGTTATACAATGTGTCGTAGGAAAGGAAAGCATGGATGACAAGCAGCTTACAGAGAACATAAATGCTGTGTTGAAGCATCTAGAAGCCAAACTGCCAAAGGGAAGAGCAAACATAGGAGTAGTGTTGCTGAAGATGTCAATGAGCAAGCCGCTTAAATTGGAGTTGTAAATTATGGGAAAAGAACAAAACACTAAAGCAGTAGAGCAATTGAAAGAGCAATTCGCCAAGTCCAGCATACTCGGGTTCATAGATTTGTACAAGTCACCAAGCAAACAAATGCAGGAAATCAAAAAGAAACTAGGTGGCAGAGCCAATATAAAAGTCGTGAAGAAATCCGTCCTTATACATACGATGAACAAATTTGAGAACTTGAAGCCATTGATAGCCGATCTGCCGTCGCAACCAGCACTTATGTTCACAGAAGAAGATCCGTTCAAGATCTATCTTACCATATCGAACTTGAAGTCCGACACCTATGCAAAAGATGGAGACATAGTAGACACTGAGATACTTGTCACAGCCGGACCGACGAGTTTGCTGCCCGGTCCAGTCATAAGCGAGTTCGCAAAAGTGAAGATACCTGCTGGAGTCGAGGCTGGGAAGATTGCAGTAAAGAAAGACACTGTAGTAGCAAAGGCCGGAGATAAAGTATCAAAAGATTTGGCTAACATTCTTAGGAAGCTGAACATAAAACCTATGAAAGTGAAGATGAACGTTTATGGAATATTTGATGGCGAGAATCTTTTCAAGAAAGAAGTCTTGGAATTGGTGGGAGACAACTTTTTGAACAAGGTTAAGCAAGGATTTTCTCATGCACTAAGCCTTACTGTATCAATAGGCTATCCTACAAAAGAAAACATTGGACACTTATTAGCTAAGGCTCATAATGCAGCCAAGCTCATAGAAAGTAAAGTTAGTGGAGGTGCAAGCTAAATGCAAGAAGTATACGGTGCTTTGCTTCTTCATTCAGCCAAGCTGCCGGTAAACGAGGAGAACTTGGACAAAGTGCTGAGATCAGTCGGCGTCGCTCCAGACAATGCCAGAGTAAAAGCTTTGGTTGCAAGTTTGGAAGGACAGAACATAGACGAGCTGATAAAGCAAGCAGCAGTAGTTCAAGCAGCGGCTCCAAGTGCAGGCGGAGAGGCCAAGAAGGAAGAGAAGAAGTCCGAAGAGGATGAAGCAAAAGCAGCTGAAACAGCAAGTGCTGGCTTGAGTTCATTGTTTGGTTAAGAGTTTGTTTAGTTTAGATGCTCAAGTCGGTAGACATGGTTAGTGTGAAATATGGAGAACCAATGCATATTTTGCAAGATAGTAGTGGGCCAGATGAAGGCT
>DATDXT010000041.1:0-12675 GCA_035289185.1 archaeon
CAAATCTGCATCATCGAAAGTTTTCAACAAAGACACTTTACTGGAAGACGAAATTAAGCTGTTGAAAGATTACAGACAGACAAACTACATTGAAAAAGGAAAATTAATCTCTTCTCTACCAGAAGAAAGAATAGAAAGGATGAGAAGATTCATAGATTTTGAAAACAGATTTTCGAACATTGCTCCTATAGATGCCATTGTATCGTATCTTGATGCTTCTATAAATTATCACGTTTATAGGAACAGACAGTATATCTATGACAATGAAAATAATCCTCTTCCTATACCACCGAAAATACTTTTGATAAGTGGTAGTAATGGTACTGGAAAGACTACTCTAACAGATTATGTTATAGCCAGGACTGAAAGAGACATCGGAATCAAATTGAAAACTGTCAGGCATTCTGATGCAACGCTTCTTGGAGGATTGGGCTTTTCATCACCCAAGAAAAAATGGTACAAAAGGAAACCTGTCAATGATAATCCAAATGTTATTATGATTGATGCGCCTGAAGTTTTGACTAAGAAAGAATATCGAATGATGCAAACAGATCAAAATGCAATAAATGGTAGAACTAGTGTTTTGAAAAAAATGGTTGATATAAAAAACTCGCGTGAAAATAGCATAATGATTTTGACGTCTAATCCTTACTCTACAATTCATGACGATATTTTGGAAAACGTAGATCTAGAAATAAATCTAAACAAGGAAATGAATGATCAGCATTTGATTGAAATAATCAGGAAAAATCTACAAGGATATCAAATAAACGCGACGGCAGAACAGATTTTCTATATTATAAAAGACTCTTTCAAAAGCAGAAACTATGGCACTATTCTGCCTGTTCATTTGGTAAGATATATAAATAACATTAAAAATCCTACAGAGAACTACAGAAATCTGAATAAGGACGGCATAGCAAGCATAAAATATAGTTTCAATCTGGAAGATTTCAAACGGCCAGATTTAGCTGTTCTAGTCAGTGGCTGGACAAACAATGAAACTATCAATGCTGTTAAGAATAAGATGAAAAATGTTGGGGAAGACATAGATTTTGATGATTATGTCGGTGACGCAAAGGAAGAATTCATAGAATTTGCAGATTCTGTATTGTTTGACGATGATGGTTTAAGAAAGTTGGGTAAGAAACCTTCCAGGGCAGTTCTTCTTGCAGGACCTCCAGGCACTGGCAAGACTTTCTTGACCAAACTTTATGCTTCAATGAGGAAAGATGTGAAAATAATGCCAATAACAGCTGCTGACATCAAGAACAAATATTACGGAAACACAGAAGAGAACTTCAAGGCTATATTCCAACTTGCCAGGCAGGAAGCACCGACAATAATATTTTTCGATGATATTGACGGTACGATTGGCACTAGAAGTGACATGAAAGATTATGGCTCGAAGACTGACAACACACTTATTACAATGCTGTTGGGTGAGTTGGATGGAATGGAAGAGAATAGCAGAGTTTTAGTTGTCGGTACCACAAACAGACCAGACTCTTTGGACAATGCTTTGATAGATCCTGAAAGGAACAGGATGAAAATGATGACAGTAAGGGGTCCAAAAAATGAGGAAGAAAGAATAAAGGTTTTGGAAGTTCATTTGAAAAAAGCAGGTTCTGATCTTGATCCCAAAAAGGTCTGGACTGAAATTGGAGTACGATATATAACACCAGCTGGTCTTGCAGGCGTGGTAGATGAAGCAGAAAGACTCAGACTATCCGAGTATAATGCTATCAGAAGGTATAAAGAATCGGCTTCTGTTCCTCGTGAATATAGGAAAAGTTTGGAAAGAGCAGCCAAAAATCTTAATGTATCTATAGAGGAATTGAAAAAAACAGACTTGATCACTTATAAAATGACATTTAACCATATAAATGCCGGCAAGGACAAAATTGTGAATTCTGATTTGAGCAAATTCCTCGATCATCAACTGAGCAACATAATACCAGAAGATACTGTAGGCAGGTCTTATGCAATAGGCGTTGACAGCACTGCTACATGGGGAACAATATGGCCCGTAGATGTTACCATAAGATACAAAAGATCAAGGGAAGAACATTTGAAAATATCAGGTGTAATTGAAAGCGGCGGAGTGTTTAACAATACTGCTGATGCGTATAGGCAATTAAAAGATTCTGTGGAACAAGCCGAAACAATGGTATTGGATTATATTGAAAGGAATTATGGAGAAGACAACGCTAGGAAAGCCGTAAAATATCTAGAAGACAAGGTTGTGCATATAGACATAATGACTGGAGTTTATATGGGAGGCGGTCCTTCTGCTGGTCAGGTTATTGGGTTGGCTATGCTCTCTAGATTAACTGGAAATCCTGTTAAACATACAATTTCTGCAACAGGTGCCCCGTCGATAAGAGGCATGGCACAATCTGTGGGCGGAGTTGATACAAAAGCTATAACTGCATTTTCTGCGGGCTTTAAAGAATTCTATGTTTGTAAAAACAATTATGCAGATTTATCAGAAGATACGAAGAAAAATTATGATGGCAAGATAATAACATACGAAAAGTTTGATGATTTGGTGAAAGCCTCATTAGTTACCAAAAATGATGTGGGTAATTTTACCTTTCTAAAAGAGTGATTTAAGCAATTAATTATTGATAGTAGAAATAATAATTTGCCGAGTGCAGATTCAAGGTCTGATAAAAGATGAAGAATTCAATGCTTTGATGCCGAGGTAAATTATCTCGAACGCATAACCTGGCATTGCACCAGATAGATAAAATCTAGGTGATCCTTGAGTCTTTTAGCGGGTTAGCTGGCGTCCCTTTGGGACTTGGGAGTTCAAATCTCCCCTTCGGCGCTATTTTTTCTTTTCTTCTTTATCTTTAGAGCTACCTGCAAGTTCTCTTTTTTTTACAAAAGCCCATAATCGTTTCGTCATCTCAGATGGAGGCAATGGTTTAGTGCCGAAAATAACTGCGATTGGCCAGTCTGCCACTTTCTCGAAGCTCACACTGTAACCGCCGAAAGATTTTGTCTTAGAAACTGGTATAGGTTTCGGTGGAAGGAATCTTTTCTTTGTAAAACCCATAAAATCACTGTAATTAATTTATTTTGCTAGATTTAAATCTTCCTCATGTCAGAAAATATTCTTTTGCTTTTTGGGAGCACGTTCTTTATGGTATCTTTATTGAGCAATCCGCATCCTACAAAATAATCCTTGAACTTTATGAGCACAATCTGACCATCATCACAATTGATGAGCTGGCCTGCGGAGAAATTCATGCCCTGTAAAAAATTGTTAAGGTTTTTCTCGTCTATTATAGCTATGTTTCTAGTAGCAGTCTTGCCGATTATCTGAGAACCTTCAACCGTAAGTTGCATCCTATCGCCTTTTATCTTTCCCAAACTTAGACCTAAAGACATTATGCTTGGTACGTTGATGTCTATGGAGGCTATTTCTTTGTTTACAATGTAGATCTCATAACCGAATACTTTGAATAGCCAGTGGTTGAACTTTATCTTAGTACCGTAGATTCTTTCTATCATCTTCTCGAAGTCTGATACCTCGTCGAAACTCATTTTTTCAACTTGCATACAAAAAATCCCTCCGTGAAATTGTGATAAGGATGAATCCTGATAGCTTTGCTTACTTCACTGTCAAATGTCTTGTTCCTGTATTCCATAAATCCTTCAGTACATATCAGGCCATCAATTTTAATCGCTTCAGTTTTCAATCCCAGTTCCTTGACTGAAAAATCTATGACTTCTTCGTTCTCTTCAGGATCCATCGAACATGTAGAGTAAACTATAGAACCTTCTTCCTTCAAGCATTTGACTGCAGATGACAAGAGATTCTTCTGCATTCTGCTCATCTTCTCTACAGCTCTTTGAGACCATTTATCTAAAGACGAAGCCGATGAGATTATCTTTCCACTGCCAGAACAAGGTACATCCAACAAAATTTTGTCGAACTTTACATTATGTCTCCAAAACATTTCACCTTTCCCATAAGTAACCACACAATTTTTAACACCCATTCTCTGAAGGTTTATCTGCAATGGCTTTATTCTGTTTAGACCATTGTCATTCGCTACTATCAGTCCAGAATCGTTCATCATCATGGCTATCTGCGTAGTTTTAGAGCCAGGTGATGCGCACATATCCAAAACAAAATCATCCTGTCTTGGAGCAAGCACGATTGGAGGTATCATAGATGCTGCATCTTGTATGTGAAAAAATCCCATGAAATGCTCCAATGTTTTTGCCAGAGTTACTGCTCCATCGACAAACAATCCGTTCTTATACCACGGTATTTCAGTGAACTTTACCATCTTTTCCAATCTCCAAAGCAATTCATCCTTGGATATCTTCAAAGTATTTACTCTTATGGAATCTTTTGGCCTTGTCATCATGCACATTTCCAGCTTTGCATACTCATCTTTCAAAAGACTCTTGTATTTTACTTCGAATGCCTTATGTATCCTGACCTTCATAATAATTATTCATATGTCTGCTAAAAAGAATATGATTGTAAAAATAAACTGGGCATTGGTAATAGGATGCATGATTATAGTTTTCTATCTGTCATCCGTAACTTTACAATTTCCAGAGATTGACAAAATTGATCCCAATAAATATATTCTTCATGCACTGACTTACGGCGGCTTAGGATTTTTATGTCTTAGGGCAACATACAACTGGAAAAAATCTTTCATAATAAGCACGCTTTATGGTATCTTAATGGAGATTAACCAAATTTTTATTCCGTTCAGATCGGCCAGTTTTGGAGACGCGACTGCTAATGCTATAGGATCATTCTTGGGGTCTTTTGTGATTTATTTCGTATTAACCAGATTCGAATACTTCAAGGGCTGGAAGTTTATCATTGGCGAGAAAAGCTAGACCAGAACCACCGCTAGTTATCCTCTTGCCGCCAAGTTTTTCATAAGCAACATCCAAACCAACCTCATCCATAGAATCTGCAGAATTCCCGCCGAAAGTGTAGTTCATCGTCTTCAATCCCATGAACCTGCTGACCAGTCTTATCGTCTTGTCATATCCTTTCTCATATTTGCCGACTGGACCGGCGTAGATTATAACTTCTGAATCTTCAAGGACTTCAAAGAACTTACTAAGAGTCTGCTCACCTATATCCATTATAGATCCTTTCTTGTTTTTCAAGTCCTCTACATGCACATTTTCCTTATCATCAAGTACAAAGTCAATCGGATAGATAATTCTGTGATCGAAGTCCTGTATGAGTTTTGCTGCAGTATCCAATGATTCTGTGTTTGAAATGAAATCCTCGTTCTCCTTATTGAATTTAGTCTTGTTCCTCAAATAACAGACTGACTGCCCAGGGACACCTCCACATAAGACTGTGACATTTTTATTTGCTGCTATTTTGTAGACATATTCCAGCTTCTCCCACTTTTTTCCGCCAAAGATTATAGCGATTTTCTTGCCGGAATTCATGTGATTTTTTATTTCCTGCAAGACCTTCAATTCTTCCTCCATCTGCAATCCCAAGAATGAAGGTAATGCATGTCTAAAAGCTGTAAGTGAAGTATCTCCTCTGTGCATAGTTGCTGGAGCATCATTTATGTAAAGGTCTACAAGAGGTGAGAAGAACTTTACCATCTCGCTGTTCTTTCTTTCATCTGCATTTTTAAATGTCTTCTTTTCATCTTCATGATCACGTATGTTCTTCACGACAAGAGCCTGGCCTTGCTTAAGAGAAAGCATTTTAGATTTCAACTCTGTTCCATCCAGATTGTTGGAATAAAAAAATTCTATCTGAGGAAGCAGCTTCTGAAAGACTTCTTTATGCTGCTCCAGACTTTCCAGATAATCATCGTCGCCTTTCCTTCCTTGGTGGGAAACTATCACAGGAGCTATGCCGTTTTCTGAATAACTATTTATCTTTTTTGATATGGCTTTGAACCTAAGGTTGTTTGCAACTATCTTTCCATTTCTCACAGGAACATTGACATCTATCCTGACTAAAGCTCTGCCTTTGATGTCACCCATATTTGAACTAATGAAATGTTTCGATATTTTGTCTATCAAATCAATCTACTTCTTTTCTTTATGGAAACTTTCTATGAATCTTATAGTCTTGCTTTTGGAACGCATGATAACAGAATTTGTATAAGTTTTATCTTGCAAGAACCTTACTCCTTTCAATATGTTTCCATTAGTAACTCCAGTTGCGACAAAAACAACATCGTCGCCCTTTGCCAAATCATCCATCTTCAACAATCTTTTTTCATCGACGCCCATCTTCTTTCCTCTTTCTTTTTCTTCATCGTTCCTAAACTTCAATCTTCCTTGGAAATCTCCGCCCAAACATTTCAAAGCAGCTGCTGCTATGACTCCTTCTGGAGCTCCTCCCATGCCCAACAAAATGTCTATGCTTGAATCAGAAATGGTAGTAGCTATAGCGGCAGCAACATCACCATCGGAAATCAGATGAACACGTGCACCTGTATTTCTAACTTTTTTTATCAATTCATTATGCCTGTCACGTTCCAAGATAATCACACCAACATCAGTAACATCTTTATCCAAAGCATCTGCAACGGATTGAATGTTGTCTTCAACGCTCTTGTCCAGACTTACTTTTCCTCTGGCTTTCTCTCCGACAGCAATCTTGTCCATGTATGTGTCAGGAGCATGCAATAGATTTCCTTTAGGCGCGGCTGCCAGTACACTTAGAGCTCCATTCAATCCTTTGGCTGTAAGATTGGTCCCTTCCAATGGATCAACTGCTATGTCGACCTCAAGACCATTCTTTGTTCCTACTTCCTCGCCTATAAACAGCATAGGAGCTTCGTCTCTCTCGCCTTCGCCTATCACAATCCTTCCGCGAAAATCTATCTTGTTAAACCTATCTCTCATTTCCTTAACAGCGGCATCATCTGCCGCATTATTGTCGCCTTTTCCTATCCACTTGGCCGCAGCTATAGATGCGTGTTCGGTTGCTCTTACAAAATCCAATGCTAGATTCTTGTCCATATTCATCAGCTTATCTTTTTTCTTCTTGCCACAAATCCACAAATTCTTTATAATTATCAGCTATCATCTCCACTGCTTTGTCTCTTGAGAGGGTTTTTTCTTTGTAGCTTTTTATCGCATCCCAAAAAATAGTTCTGCCGACTGCAAATCCTATTACTCCATTTATCTTTGCACCAACCTTCAGCCATTCCTTGACCTTGTCTTTGTTCTCTCCCCTTCCTAAAGTTATTATTCCTGCTTTCCTTCCGCTGGAGCGTGCTTGATTCACAAGTGATTCTGCATCTTTCTTTATGTCAACACCTTCAAGCTTCCACACATCTGGTTCTATTCCAAAATCCTGTATCTGTTTCATTGCTTTTACCATAAGAGAAGGACGTACTTCTAAATCATAAGACTCTTTGCTGCCATTCACTTTCTCCAATTGAGAAGATGTTGCTGGAACCAACAGTTCAAATAGAAATCCACGCTTTGTTTGCTTCAAGAAGTCATTCAATTGTTTCAGTTTCACCAACTGTTCTTTATTCAGTGCGACATCGCTTTCAGGATTGAAACGTACGAGTACTTTGGTGAATGTCGGATTGACTTTTTCTATATGAGACTTCCAGTCATTATAATCAAAATCAAAAAGGTCTTGTCCTGACTTTTCTACACAGCAAGCCGTTACTATACCTTTGCTTCTAGCGTCAGCTATTATGTTTGAGCCAAACTGCTCGTCCACTAGGACACCCACTTTGTTTTTAGGCACTCCTCTTTCCAATGAAAGTTTGAAGCCATCATAAACTATTTGCTTAAGATGAGATACTTCTGCCACTTCTTCCTTTGTAGGCTCTCTTCCTTTTATGCCCAGCAGTTTCTCTAGCAAACTTCCTCTATGATCGAATGGTAAAATCAAGAGTTCATCTGGTACTTTCATAAATCACACACCTATTCCTAGACTTTTATCTGTTTTCTCAATCGACTTGCTTCCATCCTTTTCTGCATTCATCATAGCCCTGATAGCATCTACATTCTCTGGGACTACATCAGATTCCTGATGGACAGCTTGGAAATAATAAAGAAGATCGCCCACGACTTTTATCTTGTTCCACACAGCAATCTCATACAAGTCTCCTCTTTCCCTTCCAAAATCTTTTGCAAATTCCATTATCTGAGCTGTGGTCTTTATTCCATCTTTTCCTGAAACCAGCATAACTCTTGGATATTTCTGCCAGACAGACAGGATTTCCTTTTCTGTCACAGGCCTGCTAAGCTTGACTTTCAAATTGTGCAGGTGCATAAGCGTAGTCGGTACTTTTACAGCTGTAGTCTCTATCTTCAAATCTGGAACAACAGTCTGAACATCCGGTCCGTGATGTGATGGCATCTCTAATTCTGGTTCGATTGCATTTATCGGGCCTTTTTTAGTTTCGGATGGATCAGCTGCACGTCTTACCAGAAAAGCGCTTACATCCTTTATTCCTATCTCCTTATGGAGAGGCCAAAGCGTCCTTATGAGTCCTGTCGTGTTGCAGGAAACCACCCTTACAAATTTTGCACCCAATGCTTTGTTGTAGTTTGCATAAGCGTTAAATGATAGGTTTGTAAGTTCATGTTCCTCTCCGCCCTGCCAGATAGCTTTCACTCCAGCTTTCTCATATAGTTGTTTGTTGGTGGCTCCTACTTCCTCTGGTGTACAGTCTACTAGAATGTCCACCTTCGACAGCAGGTCATTCAATGTACCTTTAACTTCCACCCCAGAACCTTCGAATTTCTTCAGATCTTCAGAGGCATACAGGTCGAACTTTTTCCTCAAAGCGACTTTCGCCTTGTAGTCAGGCTCTCTCTTGGCTATACCTACAAGTTTCATGTCATTCTGCTTGGAAACAGCTTCAGCTACCCTCTTGCCTATGACACCGTAACCGTTAACCCCGACTTTTATCATAAACATATTATATAGGAGCTTTAGGATAAGCTTTATATGTACATATTGCAATATGCATAAGTATGAAGCATAGGACATCTATAGAGTTCACGCCTGAGCTTTGGAGACAGCTGTGCAATACTGTGCCTGACAGGAAGAAGTCTAATTTTATAACAGAAGCGATAAAGGACAAATTGGCTAGAGAATCGACGAAAGCTGTCATTCTTTGCGGTGGGGAAGGCACAAGGATGAGACCACTGACACTATCTACTCCAAAACCGATGCTTCCATTAGGATACAGACCCATGATCGAGCATACCATGACATATTTCAAAAACCAGGGAATCTACAATTTTGTGCTTGCCATAGGATACCTGGGTGAACATATAATAAAGTACTTCAATGACGGATCAGCACATGGGATGAATGTAGAATACTCTACCGAACATAAGGCTCTTGGGACAGCGGGCGCAGTAAAGAATGCTGAGAAGTTCCTACACTCTCCTTTCCTGGTTGTAAACGGCGATGTCATTTTCAGAACTCTTAATGTCAAGGAAGCATTGCAGTTTCACAAAGAGAGCAATGCATTAGTAACAATAGTTACCAATAAGGTGAATGACGCCAAAAGATTCGGGCTTGTAGAGAGCGATTCAACAGGAAAAGTTACAGGATTTGTGGAGAAGCCGAAATATGCGACATCTGGATGGATCAATGCTGGGTTGTACATAATCGAACCAGATGTATTGGAGATGATTAAATCTGGTGATAAGGTTTCTATGGAAGCTGAGATTTTCCCAAAACTTGTAGAGCAAGGCAAGCTGTTTGACTACAAGTACAACGGCTATTGGATGGACATCGGCATGCCAGAGGACTATGAGAAGGCGCAGAGAGATTTTTTCACTAAGAAATAACTTAAACTTTCTTAAACAATAGTATTGTAATGACATCTGGAAAGCTAAGTGTTATTGTTTTAGGATCAATAGGTTATGGCGGCATGGATTCCATAAAAAGTATGTACGATGTTTTAGAACGGGAAGGCTTCGATGTCGTAAAACATGTTATGGAAAAAGGCATGGATTATACAGAAATAACTGATTTCAGGAATGAAAAGGATCTGTCAAAAGAAATATGCGAACATGATTTAAGTTACTTAAAAGAGGCTAAAGTAATGGTAATTCTTGGTGGCAAGGCTAGTTGGGGAGGTGGAATGGAACTTTATGAAGGCAAAATTAATTTAGGTCTCACTACTGTTTTGTTGGCTCCTGATCCTGTTCCAACACCATGGCCGATTAACTATTCCGACTACATTGTAAGAAGCGAAGAAGAATTGATTAAAACGCTTCATGAGATAGAAAAAGGATGAATGCCTACTATAAACCATTCTACATTTTGTGTATTTCTTCTACGAGGTTTGAAAGATAGCCTTTTATTCCCATCTTCTGAGTTGTCCTGCACACCATTCCCAAGACAAATGCTAGATCACTCACAGCAGTTGTGCAATCCCCGAAATATTCGTCTATCAAGCTATCAGGCATAGGTCTATTAGAATATGTGCCGAGCTGCTTCAGAAAATCTTTCATGTAGGAATCTCCGGATACGCATTTCCTCAAAGAGTCTTCTATATGTTTTTCATGGTTCTGAAAGTCGTCTTTTGATATGCCATCTAACATTTTGTCTGTATAGTAATTCAGAGGTCTAGTAAGCCTCTCCTCTTTATCAGCATAATCACTGTTTTTCATACAATTATAAAATAAGTGAACTGATTTAAATTGATGCTCCCTAGGGGATTTGAACCCCTGTCACAAGCTCGAGAAGCTCGGATCCTTAACCGGACTAGACGAAGGGAGCAATAGATAAAGTTAGTTTATTTTTAGAATTAATCTTTATTGTTTTTAATCTATTTTCATGCCGACTGAAAAGGCTGCTGTAGAAGTAAAGATTGCAGAATTGTGGAAAAATCCTAAAAGATATTTGAACGAAGACGTGAAGATAAATGTGACATACATAGGACATTTGAATGGCAGGCCTTCTGAAGTTCCTCCTTATTCTGTTATTGTAATTGATGGAAACAATCCGTTAGATAAGAAAAATTCTCCTTTTATAGGGTTGCAACTGACTGCTATGTGCAACTATCTCAAACCTGAGTATTGGGCAAAAGGTACATTTAGAAAAGGACATATATTCAATAGACAAAACAACGCCAGGGGAGAAGTCGTCTATTATCTTATGGTTACAAAGTCTCATTGACCTTTGTATTTTTCATCCAATGCCAACAAAACATTAGCAAAACTCTTTGTTGGGGTAGGTTTCACATATTCCCTGTTTATTAGTCTCAATGGTTTACCAAGAGCGAACATCATTCCAGTATCGAACAAGGTTCCTTGACTATCAGGATTGAAATATATATGGACTTCTTTAGCATCTCTGATGGCATTCATGTTGTCTGTACATATGCGAAATCCTATAGGATCGTTTTGGTCAGTATGATAAAGTGGTACATAAACCTTTTTGCCTTGTTGTTTTAGATTTTCAATATGGCTGTCAATATACTTTCTCTCATCGTCTGTAATTCCTCTTACAGGCATGATTATGAAAACATCGATTTCATCGTAAGGATATGTCGTTGGCATTGATAAAAATATTGGATAATAGAAATAAATAGCTCTACTTGATTTTCCTAAGATCTTTCACATCGCTCAAAGGAATTCTTGACTGGATCTTGCCCCATCCTTTTACCTGATAGCCGACTTCTATATAGCCATTCTTTACATCAGTGACAGTATACAGTTCTTCCAGCTTTCCAGTAGTTTCCTTCCACTTGGCAAGCAACAAAGAATCCCTACCTACCAATGCGCTTCTGTAGTCTATCAAAAATGTATGATTATAATCGCATTCTATCCGAGTTAAGTTTGCAATCTTATTATCGACTGTAGTATAGACTTTGTGCAGTGTGTAAGTTGATCTTTTGTCTTCCATTTCAATCAATTGTAGATTGAAAACTAAAATTTAAATACTCAGGAAAAAAGAAGTTGGCGACTTGGCAAATTTCCCCTACTTTCGCAGAGTACACGTTGCTACAACGAGGGTCTTAACTTCCGTGTTCGAATGGGAACGGGTGTTTCCCCCTCTTTATGACCGCCAACAATAATCTATCTTACTTGAAGGTTTATAAGCTTTAAGTTCCCCGAGGAGGTCTATCACCCTCTTGGGACGTAGTCCGGTACCCTTGCAGTAGGTGCATATGGTCCTTTTCCCAGAGGCCTTCTCGTCGCCTTTCCCCGAAGTCGGCTTCAGGTACCTGCTATAATCAGTTGTCATCCTCCACCGCCGAATGTCATCTTCTGTCGCCACTTAAAACAGCACGCTAGATCGTTGGTGGTTTGCTTACCATCAGAATCCTCCAACTGGTAGGACGGAAGGTAATATTACGAGGAACAATGGGACCTTGGCGTAGAAGATCAGGAAGGCGATGAAGTTCCTAGTCGGAATTTGTTGGGTGACTCCTTTGACCAACGGTGTACACTGGAAGTATTCCCTGGAAGTCGAATACTAACTCGTGCTTGACAGTGATGTCTCTATCTGAAACCATCCTTTTGAGTGCCCTCTCAATTGTGGCATCGGTTACGCCGATCGATTTCCTTACAACATCGAAAAGTTCGCGTTCATGCATCGGTCCCTCGTCGAGAAAAATGAGTATTACTTGCTTGGCCGTGGGCTTCCTTTCGGTCCTCGAGTAGAACACGGAGATGTCTTCTCTCGATGGTTTGAGATGAGGGAACTCG
>DATDXT010000042.1:0-8425 GCA_035289185.1 archaeon
GCTCTTGTTCCTGGTCATGTCAGGTATCCTTGCATCAACTACCTCAAGCAATATGTTAGACTGGTCTATCGCATTGTCTACTGTTCTCCAAAATCCCTGCATATTTTTCACTGTTCTAGATTTGGCAGAGGATGCATTTAAGCTAAACTATTGACAGCTGTAATTTATGATGATACGTGTAAGGGCGTCTCCGAATTCCAAGAAATCTGATATTAAAGACCAGTGCGACAATTGTTTCAGTGTAAAGATAGATGAACCAGCAGATGAAGGCAAGGCGAACAGAAGGCTAATTGAGATACTGTCAGACCATTTCAATGTTCCAAAGAGTTCTATAAGGATAACTAGAGGATTGAAAAGCAAGGACAAGATGGTCGAGATAAGTGCAGTCAAAGAATAATAAATCTTAGAACGAATAATTTATAAGATGATTGTTATGGATCCTATAGACGATGCGATGAGAAGCATAGACAGGATGAAGAAAGACTTCTCCGAAGCTATGACAAGCTACTTTAGCATCTATTATGACATGAGCATTTCCCTATTGGAAAACATACGCGACAAGAAAGGAGCCTACAGGATTGATATGAAAAGTCAGAGTCCTGTCGCAATCGTATGCATAAACCTATTGAACAATTCAAACTATCTCACAGCATCCTATAAGACCAAATACGGATATATTGATGTAACTCTGACCACGAAAGGAAGAGAGTTTTTGGAAAAGACAGATGCGATTGGAGATCCAAAATATGCTCATCTAGTAAGAGAGAAGCTCGGAATAAAATCCCTCGACAAATTTTAATCATCTAAATGAAATTAATCATTATGCCGCTCTTCAGAGTATACAAGGACATCTTCGAATGCGTAAAGGACGGAAGCAAGAAGATAGAAGTCAGGAACAGGTTGATCAGAGGAAGCGAAGCAGTCTTCATGTGCGGAAGGGAAGTCATAAGAAAGAAAATAACTGACGTGAAGGAGTTTTCGCTGAATGATGGGTTTTTATCGCAGAAATGGAAGATGATAGTTCCTAAAGCCGGCAATGAAAACGAGGCAAAAGAAAGATTACTGAATATATTTCCTGATGGAGAAAAATTCTACGCCTATTTTATTGAATGATCTATTCCAGCAATGCCTTCTTGTAATTTTCTATCATGATGTCTGTAGGAGTCAAAGGTATCTTGTAATAGTCATCGTTCAAAAAATCCTCGTAAAGTCCAGGCTCTCTTCTGAATCTTTCAAACAATTTCAACCTTACTTCCCTGAATGGCACTATCAATTTCTTCATCTTCATCTTGAAGCTTTCATACCCGTCGATAGAAAAGTCGATATAGTTTCTCATTTTTCTCGCAGTAGCATGCGAATAATAGCTGAATAGCGATATGCCAGCCGTCACCATAAGACCGTCGATACCGAAAACATTGTTCATCTCATCGGGATAGAACCCGCCCATCAGAAGATGTTCCGAGATAAGAGCAGCAAGAGACGCATAGACAAAAGATGCGTTCCTGTAGAACAGCACATCAGTATAGTCGAAATAATCGTTGTAAAGCTTGTAAAGTTCATTATAGTTGGCCATCTCCATCATGCTGGATCTGGTCATGACCTCGTCCCTGGCAGCCTCAAGCATGGCATCAAGGTTGTACATAGAATAATCTTTGCATCATTGATTATAAAAACAGTTTTCATCCTATATCCGTGAATTTTATTTATGTCTCCATCGAACCAGCGTTTCTCCATTCTCTTCTTCGCTATCTTTCCGATTATAGGATCATCAATGCATTTCTTATATTCTGCCATAGCTTCATCAGTCCTGTTAAGATGAAACAGTATCTCCGCTTTGTTGAATCTGAAGCCCGTTTGATCGACATCCATTTCCAGACATTTATCACACAACGACAAAGCATCATCATATTTCTTCAGAAGCATTAGCATTGCCCCAGTGTTACCATAGTTGCCAGCAACCAATGATTCGATTCCATGATCAGTGGATACCATGCCTCTGCTGTTGTTCATTTCCAAATATCCTGCATCATCTTCATAAGCCAACCAGATGTGCACTGGATTGTACCTTACTTTAATACTTCCCAGTATGTCATACCTTTCCATCATCTCCAGTCCGGCGACAATTGTGTTTGCAAACACAAGACATGCACCGGAACCGTAATATGCAAAATCTGTTGCAAATGTTGAGAACATGCCAGGTACAATATAATCATGTATTGTATTTTCCATTTGCTGCAGAATAATTCTCCCGTCAGCATTCCTGTCGACCTTAGATGTTAAATATTGTATTTTTTCTGTAACTATCCTCTTGCATATCATGTATTCTGCTTCAGGTATGCCATCCGCTAGCAAAGGATGGAAGCTCGCATCGAAAAGCCTATCCAACAGTAGATTCTCAGCCACATGCTAATTATAGGATGAGACTAAAAACTTATATCGTTATTTATTCTACAAAAAGTAAATCTTATAAACGGCTATAGGATGATCCAGAAAGAGATGGACGATAAAACAGCCAAGCATATTCTAGAACATTACGGTATAGACATGGACGGTTACAATCCTGAGACAGGAATCTATAAAACATGGTATAAAGTACCGTACAGGGTAAAGTTTGTAAAAGAATCTGAACTGCCGATTAAAAACTCAGGTGCTTCCACAAGTTACTTGAAAAGGAAGATTATTGTAAACAATGAATACAGGCCAATACCGTTTTTTTATCACGAAAAGATTCATGTGGACATGTATCCCATTTCTAGCATAGCAAGATCAGAGACAGCGCTTATTGCAGGAATAGGACTCTATGAGATTCTAGGTTACCCGTCTGATCCAATTGGTATAATAACTATTATCCTAGGCAGCAGACTTGCATCACACTTGATAGATTTTGTAGACGAACACGTTACACGTTCAATAGAATATGAGAAGTTTGTGCCGCAGGTTCCTGATGAAAACTTTGAAGGCATCGCACAATATATTCCATGGGGGTGGCTTGCATTGAGACTTGCTGAAAGGAAGGAAAGAAGATTGGCAAAGTTACAATCTAGAAATACAGTCTAAGGTTTCTTGTCCCCCCTGACCTTCCATCTGGGACGCCTTCCAAAAGGCCTGCTGCCAAAACTCTTCCTTGGCTTGCCGCCTCTATTCTGCCATATCCTTTCATGCTTTTCAAAAGGCTCTACCTTTATTCCCATCTGTTCGTTCAATTGTTTGATGAACACTTCTGTATGCTTCAGTATGTTCTGGAAATCGTCATACTCCTCCTGAGATACAAGTGTCAATGCCTTTCCGCTCTCGCCTGCTCGTGCAGTCCTTCCTATTCTGTGGAAATACATCAACGGATCCATAGGAACATCGAAGTTTATCACATGCTCGACCTGAGGTATGTCTATTCCTCTTGCTGCTATGTCTGTTGCCACAAGTATCTGCGACACTCCCTCCTTGAATCTCCTTATCGCTCCTTCCCTCTGCGATTGTGAATGCCCTCCGTGTATGTCCGATGTCTTGAATCCTCTCATGTAAAGCTCCCTTGACAGCCTGCTTGTCCTGTGCTTGGTCGCGCAGAAAATCAAGACTTTTCCCCTTATAGTTTTTAATATCTCTTCCAGATGCTCAAGCTTTCTTCTCCTATCAACAACAAGATATGTCTGGTCTATCAATTCTGCACTGAGTTCATCCATGTCAATCAGTATCTTAACAGGATGCTTCATGTGCTTTTCAGTTATTCTAATGATGTCTTCTGGCATCGTGGCGGAAAACATCAGCGTCTGCCTGTTCTTCGGCACCATTTCCAAAATAATTTCCATGTCTTTTTTGAATCCCATGTCAAACATCTTGTCAGCCTCATCCAAGACAATGTGCTTGACAGTGCTCACGTCTATGACTCCCTTTCTGTAAAGGTCTAAAAACCTTCCTGGTGTAGCAACGATTATCTGCTGGTTCAATCTCAGCCAGCTGATCTGCCTTTCTATGCTCACTCCACCATAAATCGGTATGACCTTGACATTCGTATTCATTGCAGCCTTGTGAATCTCTTCCGTAACCTGGAACGCCAGTTCTCTCGTAGGGACAATAATCAAAGCCGACAGTTCGACAGGATATTTCTCAATCTTTTGTATCAGAGGCAAAGCAAATGCATATGTCTTTCCTGTTCCTGTATGCGCCTGTCCTATCACATCCTCGCCATGCAATATGTGTGGTATGGCAGATTCCTGTATCGGAAACGCTTCGACTATGCCGTCCTCTTCGATGGCTTCAGCTATATTCTTGTCGATGCCCAGTTCTGAAAACTTCACCATAATCTTCACTTTGTTTAGAAAGAGGATTGTTCCATACATTCTTAAACACGATAGAACAGCAAATTTAAATTAATCCTCTAGAAAGACCAATAATTATTTAATGGTATCATATTCTCCCGAAGATGTAAGTCTGCTGATAAAGCTTCTGAAAAAGGCAAAGCCTAAGAATGAAAAGGAGAAGGCAGCGCGAAAAAAGATGATATTCTATCTAGACCAGAGACGCAGCTTCTTCAATCCAAACAAGGAGATGCTAGTTTACATAATAGAGCACGCAAACAATCTCGGCGTAGACCCTAAACTTCTTGAAAAGCTGAAAGCACATCTTGCTGGCGGGGAATACAGGGCGCATTGATCGCAAAAGCATTGGATTATTGTGAATTTGACCATCACTTGTATGTTCTATCAAGCAGTTCATTTATTTTGTGAGTATAGTTCCAGTAGATTCTGTCTATAATGTTTGAATACGAAAGGAAGTTACCACGGTTCATTCCTTCAACCTGATTAA
The DNA here is from genome assembly GCA_035289185.1 of archaeon. Classification (GTDB taxonomy): domain Archaea; phylum Aenigmatarchaeota; class Aenigmatarchaeia; order CG10238-14; family SCSR01; genus DATDXT01. The sequence continues at coordinate 4,801 of DATDXT010000042.1, forward strand.
TGAGATGGTTTTTCCAATACATGCTTGCAAAATGGTCTCTTATAGCAAGCCCGCCTGCGGTAATAGACACGATAAGCCCGCCGAAGAAGGCGGTGAAATTTGCAGTCATGAGGTCAGGATCGGCATCTCTTTCAAGTGCAGATGATAGGAAATAAATGCTTGTCAGGGAAACCCCAATGCAGCCTAACGACTTGAAAAATGAACCACCTTGCCTGGAATAGTATCTGCGTGTATTTTCATGAAGTCTTTTTATCTCGCCATAGTATGCAAGATCATTTTTTTCAAAAACCCGTTTCTTGTAGCCTTCCCTCTTTCCCAGTACAGCCAGTTCTTTTTCAAGACCGTAAACTTCATTTTTCAATTCGGATTCCAGTATATCCAGGTTTGTTGCCATTAAAAGAAAAATATCCCATAAAATATAAGTAGTTTCAAAACAGGATGATCCTTTACCTGCCATTTAAAAACATTGGAATCAGAGTTTAATTACAAGGTGTTGAGAATGGCTGGTGCGATAGATTCCATATCGAAGAACGCAAAAATAGTCCCAGTTTCAAGCAAATATGACATGACTGACACGGAAAGGAAAAAATACAGGGTACAGAATTATGTCAGACTATATTTTGCAGAATACCTCAAAAGAAAAAATGAGAGTGACATAAAGCTTATCTGGAACATGACACTAAATACAACGACTGATTACGATCCCAAAGGACTCATAGCTATGACAAAAAGACAACAAGATATTGACAGCACGGAAAGCCTTCTTAATCTGGACAATGTCATGGATTTCTTCTACAGTCATTACAACGATGCGATAATCAAGAATAGATCAAAAATAGACGTGCTGGAAGAGTTCAAGAATGAAGTCATGCTGGTGTACATGCTCAACTACCCGTACGATGAAAAAGAAAGAAAGTTCATTGTAAATACATATGTGGAAAAGACTATAGACGTTTTCCTTCATGAAGACGATTGATTAATAAGGCTTGGCACTGCCTATGTCTTGTTTTACTATTCTTATTCCTTTGTAGACATCAGATACAGGAAAGTTTGAAGGAGGACGTGAAGTGAATCCAAGTATGATGCAAAGTTCTTTTTCCTTTCCACCGTACAAGTCAGCATGTTCTATGCCAACATAGTTCACATTCTGCTTGCCAAGATAGTTTTGCGACAGTTCCTTCTTCACATCCTTCACGTAATTGTAATCTTTTGATTTCTTGCTGTCGACAGTTGTCATAAATATAGATTGTCTATCCTACGTTTAATAATTATTTTTTAACCGGCTTTCTCCATGCATTCCTCTGAACAGAAAAACATACCTAGTTTCTTCAGCTTGGAAAAAGGTATATCCTTGCCGCACCAACCACACTTCTTCATGAATAGAGTTTGGACTGCATAGAATAATAACTATTAAAATTCTAGCCCATGTTCGTGAACGTCGCGCAATTCTTCACATGTCGCCTGAACGTTTTCAACGGCTTTCTCAGATGGCATTTTGGACATACATGTTTCATTTAAATCAACCTAACAGAGAAGAATTATTTCCTATTACAATAAAGCACTAGAAAGCAATTTTCGTCTGTTAATAACCAATTGTACCAGAAGTATAAATAGCATAGTCTGCAGTACAGATCATTTCGATTTCTTATTCACTTCTCTATAACGAAAACAATCAACAGTATGGTCATTGACTATGCCGGCGGCCTGCATGAACGCATAGCATATTGTAGAACCTACAAACTTGAAACCTCTTTTCTTCAGGTCTTCACTCATTGTATCAGACTCTTCCGTTTTTGAAGGAATATTCTTCAGATTTTTCAACTTGTGGTTGATTGTCTTATTTTTTGTGAACTGCCAGATGTACTTGTCGAACGATCCAAACTCCTTCTTTACTTCAAGGAATTTTTGTGCGTTTGTTATTGTGCTTGTGATCTTCAACCTGTTCCTGATTATTCCGGCATCCTGCACAAGCCTTTCCACATCCTTCTCAGTATACTTGGCTATCTTTGCAGGATTGAAATTGTCGAAAGCTTTCTTGAAATTTCCTCGCTTGTTCCATACAATAGACCAGCTGATGCCAGCCTGGAAAGCATCCAGCACTAGAAATTCAAATAATTTCCTGTCATCATGCACAGGTTTTCCCCATTCATTGTCATGATAATCAATCATCTGTTCGTTTTCTCTTGGCCATTCGCATCTCTTCATAACCAATAATTCAACTTCATCTTTTTAAGCTTTGGCCTGATGACCAGCATGCAGTAGGGAGCAAGTTTGTTCCTGTTGTAGTAATCCTGATGATGCTCTTCTGCCTTGTAGAATTTTTTGAAATGTACAATCTCTGTAACTATGGGCTTGTCGAATTCTTTCTGCATCCTCGCCATTGATTTTTCAGCAGTCTTCTTTTGTTTCTCATCATGATAGAAAATTATCGACCTGTATTGGCTTCCTTCATCTGCTCCCTGCTTGTTCAATGATGTCGGATCGTGCGATTTTCAGAACATATCTATTATTTCATCATATGTCACTATCTTAGGATCAAACTTTATCTGTATAGATTCTACGTGTCCTGTGGTGTTAGTGCATACATCCCGATATGTTGGATCAGGCATGTTGCCGCCAGAATAGCCGGACACAACAGACTTCACGCCTTTTACCCTCTGGAATACAGCTTCGATGCACCAGAAACAGCCTCCGCCGAATGTCGCGATTTCCAATTTATTCCCTGACATAACAAATCTATAATTGTCTTGCATCTAATATTTAATTATGGCAATGTACGAAATGCTGCCGACAACGTTAATTTTCATACTCCTGGGAATGCTTGGTCTCCTAAGACCTGATTTGATGGTTAAACTGCAGATTTGGCAGACGAAAGTTATATTGAAGGCAAAGTTCATTCCAAGCAAGAAAACATATTTCATTTACAGAGTTATTTTCGGCATGCCTTTCCTCTTCATAGGAATTGCGATGTTTTTCGCGAGTATATCCTAATTGTATCTTCTTGCTTTGTTTACCCATTCATGCCATGCAAGCTTGGGTACACTATTCTCATCCAGCAATCCGAGGTAGCAGATGAAATCTATGAAAGGATCCATTGCCTTTTTGTTTTCCAAAATAGGACTGTTCGGAAGGAAGAACGTCTTTCCTGTAATCCCACAATTTTCCTTTTCATCATCATGCAGCATGAACCATTGCATGAATTCGAGCCTGTCGGGCGCATCCTTTAGAAAATCGAAGAAATAATCCACAGTTTTTATCTGGTCTTCCTGCGTGCCCTTGATTCTTGATTCCGTGTTCCACCCCACCTCTTCCATCGCAAAATGCCTGCTTCCTGTCAATGTCTGTATCTCTTTCAAATAGTGGAAAATTTCCATAGGATCCCTGTCGAACATGAACCCCTCATCGTAAATGTAAAGGGTGAATGCGTCAAAATCCCCTATTTTCAATTTTTCATAAGCCTTGAAACCGCTCTTATCCTTCATCTCATGGTATGCAAACACTGTCCCGACTTTCACATCAGGATACTTCTGTTTTATCGCATCATACACCTGCTTGTACAAAGAAGCAAATGCATCAATCTCATCAGGATTGGCCTCTAGGTATATGTTTACTTCGTTCCCTATCT
>DATDXT010000043.1:0-6896 GCA_035289185.1 archaeon
TTTATGCCAAATATTGGATTTTGCAAGATGTTCAGATTGGCATTTGGCAGGTCTGCAATCTCAACTATTCCTTTATCTTGGCTTAGAAAATTAAACAGCGTATTCAATATGTTGGCGTCCTGCAGGTCCATGTAACCCCAGATGACCAGTACATCGGGCGACCTTCCATCACACGAACTTATCTGGTCTAGATTTGTAGAACATACTTGATTGGTCATGACTCTGCCGCTGACGTTCATTCCATAAAGCCATTCGTTCAAAGCATCTATCTGGGAGCTTGTACAGTTGCAGGCGACAGTAAGATCGCTTTTAATCAGACCATTAGACTCGATCCAAGCGATGATGCTTTGCGGAAGGTTTGACGAGATAAATGTAGTGAATGCAGATTGATCATAAGCATAGTCGTAGAGCTTGCCTAAATTGTCTATAACACTTGCCATATCTCTGCTGTCCAGTATAATCTGTGACCTGTCCCAATTTGTCTTGTAAACATTCTTTGGCAAAATCAAACTGAATGCTGACAAAAGAACTGCAGCTGTTATTATCATCTCTATTATTGAAACAAAGCCTTTTCTATTCATATGATCACCATATTTGTATAATCATTTCGCCCACGTCACCATTGTCCAATGTCACATATCTGCTTAAAGTCGTGTTTATGGATCTTGTCAATGATGTTGACGGATAACAATTGATGAGTGGTGGGTCTGGATTGGTTATGTCTATCAGAGTAATTGAAAAATTATATTTGTTTACATCTAATCCCAAAAGGGTTGCGACATCACCATAGTTTGATGTACAAGACAAATTGAATGCATTGATTTTTGGGAAAGACAGATAGTTAGTTACATCTTTATCAGCATTTGACAGACCCAATCTTGCAATGCTATCCTTGTAGTATCTCAATTCAAACTGTGTTGGTGATTGAAGACCAACTGCTGTCTTGATCTTTCCCGCATTATCCGCATCTTCCATAGCTATGGAGTTTATTGTAGTAGGCATTGTTTTGATAGTTTTAGCTTCCCAAATTGGGGTAGAAACATTTTTATAATATTTGAGTTCATTTAAATTATTCACAACTATTTCATTGGTGTTGGATAGGTCATTGTCCACATTGCCTATTGCTACAGAATTGCCATCTACAATCGGATCTATTTGTGATGTCTGCCAGATTCCTAAGACATTTTTAGCCATCCAAAGGCCGGTACCTATCTTGGATACGAAAACTACCTCATTCTCACCATCGTTGTCAACGTCACCTATCGCAACTGATCTTATATCTTCCTTTGGATTGGCGATTGGCATCATTATCCAAACTCCACCAATGTACTTATAATAAAATACTTGGTTAGGAGCTGCAGGCTGGCCGATAATTGCTGCATTGTTCAAACCGACTAGAATTTCATTTGCTCCGTCGTTGTCAACGTCTCCAATAGCTATAGAATTAACATTGTTAAGCGTATCGTCAATCAAAAATTCCTGCCAAACAGATCCGACAAGTTTATAATATCTCAATTCATAATCTCCTATTATACTAGAAAAGTCTGTGCCTATTACAATTTCACTTTCATTTGCTGGATCATTGTCCGCATTGCCTATTACCACAGAATTTATATTTATATTCAAAGTTGCTATAGAAACAGGTGGGTTAAAGCCGAGTCCTATTCCGCTATAATTATAGAGCACAAGATTGGGAGAGCCTGTCTGAAGTGCACCAACGACAATTTCATTGCCGCTGTCTAGCATGACATTGCCTATTGCTACAGTCTTTCCTCCTGGAACATTGCCTATCAAAGCTGATGTCCATTTGTTATTAATTTGCTTGAGTTGAAGAACTTCTGCATTTGTCACAGCTACAATGTCATTTTTTGAATCGCCGTCTACATCACCAATCGCTATAGAATTGATAGATGCTTGTGTATCAAGAACATTCGTCTCTTGCCAAACTAAATCTGTCAAAGAACTTAACTGTAGAGTTTCCCAATCTTGAGGATATCCAGGATTGTTTATGAGCTGTTCTGATATCTGGTATGCTTCTGACCTAAGATATTCTGCCCGTATCGTATCCAATGTCGATGGTGCTTTGTTTATCATCTGCAAAGACAAGTAGGCGACAATAGCTATGAAGGCCGCGATAGATACTATGTAATCCCAAGTGAATTGTCCTTTCATTGTGTCAACCTACGAAACCTATCCTTACCATTATGGCGAATGCCCCAAAGACCATTATGGACATTATCAAAGCGTGCTTGAAACCTGCGGTGATTGAACCTTCACCAACAGCACCCGCTATCAATCCAGAAAAGATTCCTTGCACCAAGCTCATGGAAAAGAACAGTGCTATATAGTATGCTTTTATCGATGTTGTGTCTTTGGTGAAAATCGAAGCTACTATAGAATAAAAATTGCAGATCGTCTGAGACACACCGCCAGCGCCATTGCATGGATTAGAAAAACTGAATCCTTGACCGAATCCTTGAATATTGGTGCTTTCAGTTGACGTCACCTGGAATATTGGAACCATGAACTTGTTTATCGCGCCAACTATTCCGACAAAAATTATTGCAATAGCATACATCAAAACAACATATTGGTTCAATATACTTCTCCTTTCACTTTCAATTTCGCTCAAAATGTTTATGTTATCTGCTACATGCTCCAATGTTGATGAGACGTCACCGCCAGAAAAGTAAGATTCTTTTATTGTTTTTATAGAAACATATAGCCTTCTGCTTTTTACCAGCCTTTCCGACAGTTGATCTAGTACTTTAGCTATGCTTACCTTCCAAGAAAGCTGATTGGACATCTTTTTAACTTCTGATGTTAACTTTCCATAATCGTATCTGCTTGCAGAAATTATTGCTTGCTCCAATGGCATACCGGATCTTAGAGATTCTGTCAGGTTCACTACAAGCTTTGGAAAATTAGATTCCATATCTTTTATGCTTCTATAGCCTTCGTAGGAAAAAATAACCTGTGGTGCGGCCACCATAAGAGCGGAGATGATTATCATGTTTCCTAGGACACCTATGTCGCCAGTTACTACTCCCATGCCTACCAGTAACATGGAAACTCCTGCAGTCAATAGCAATATTCTCATTTTGTAGCTGATTTCCAAATCAATCACCCTATGCTAGGTATCAAGGTCTTCAACAAGAAGATAAATGCTATGGATATTGCGGGTATGAAAACAAATATCATGAAAGCCTGTATCGTTATTATTCCCTGAGATCCTCCTCCACTGATTCCTGACATGATTGATGTAAGTATGGTAAAGAATATTGCTGCAAGTATCACCATCGTCAGATAAAGTTCTATGTAGATTGACATCTGTCTAGATATGTTGGATAATTTTCTTCTGTACTCGACCATCAAGTTCGTGGATTTTTCCCTCAGAAACCCTACAAGATCTCCTCCTGTCCTGTTTATTGCAAGTATTCCCCACAAAATCTCCTTTAATGTCTTGGATGGGCTTCTTGCGACAGCTCTCTCCAGAGAAGTGTTTATGTCAAGACCTAAAATATCCACATCATCATTTATCTGCTTTATCTGTTTGCCTGTCTCTCCGGTATCGCTGAACTTGTAAAATATCTTGAATATTTGTGTGAGGTTCAGCTTGGAACCTGCTATCGAAGATAGGTTAAGCACAAGGAACGGAAGTGATTTGTCTATGTCTTTCCTTTTTTGAGATATGATAGATTTGGGATAGTTTATGTACAAAACGAAAACTGCTATTCCTATTGCAATGGAGAATGTAAACGCTGTCATAAAGCTGAAAAGGAATGTGCCTAGAAACAAAGAAAGTATCAACGAGAGCATAGGAACTGTTAAGATGAATGATAAGAGTGAGAATAACATACCTTTTGCGATGAACTCTTGTGCCGATATCTTGAACCTTGCGATATTAAGTTGGCTTTTCAAGTCTGGGAAAAAAACAATTATCTCATCGACTGCTCCTGCAAAAAGCCTCATAGAAAACTTTTCTATGCCAGCCATCAAACCTCACCTTTTATCAATGAAATGAGCCTATCTGGATCGTTGTAATACATGTTCAGTATTTGAAAGACATCTTCGTATTCTGACGTGTTCCTCTCTTTCATCCAGTTCAAAACCAACATCCTTCTTTCCAGTTCTTCCATAATCTTCTGATCCTGTATGCCTTTCTCTTCTGCGATGGATTTGAGCAGGAAGCTTTTATTGATAGTCAAGAACTTGTCATTCATAGCATCCCATTTGAAGACTTGGTTGAACTCAGGCAGTTTTGTCCTCCTGTTGAAGCCTGTTATCTCCACAACTTCTGTCACTCTCCTTACCTGTGCGTCCTTGTATCTTGTACCGCTCATGAAAACAACTGCGTCCAAAGCTTCTATAAGACTGCCCGGTAGGGAAATTGGAGGCGTGGTAAGCCTATCAATGAGTCTAGGTAGATTCTCTGCATGTATCGTGGACAGGCTTGCATGTCCTGTTGCCATCTCTTGGAACAAGACAAATGCTTCAGGTCCTCTTACTTCACCTACTATTATGTAGTCCGGCCTCTGTCTCAAGCTTTCCCTCAGCAAATCGAAAAGGTCTATCTCTCCCGCTTTCTTCTCGGCTGACATTGCCACCCTTGCGACATGAGGAACCCAGTGCGGATGAGGAAGTTTCAGTTCTGCTGTGTCTTCTATCGAGACAATCTTCTTCTCCGGTCGTATGAATAATGACAATACATTGAGTATAGTAGTCTTTCCGCTTGCAGTTCCACCAGACACCAAAATGCTTTTCCCAAAATCTACAGCCATCCACAAGTATGCCAATATTTTCAAATCCACTGTATTATAATTCAAAAGATGAACTGGTGTCAATGGCTTGGATGTGAATTTTCTTATTGTGAAATTGCTTCCCTTTCTTGCAATGTCTGTTGCAAGAGTGGCTTGTATCCTTGATCCGTCTGGCAAAGCTCCGTTCAACAATGGATTTACTACTGAGACAGACTTTCCAGTCATCTGCGCAAGCCTGTGCACAAAAGAATCCAGCTCGTCACCATCCTCGAAAGCGACATTTGTCATCACAGATCCTATCTTTGAATTTCGGTGGAAGACAAAAATGGGTATACCCACGCCGTCGCAGCTCACATCCTCTATCTGCTCGTCGTTCATGATAGGTTCTATCCTACCAAGACCTGTGAAATTTCTCTGTATGTAATAATGCAAGACTTTCTTCTCTGTATCCGTGAGCCTGACACCATAATAAGACATTATTTCCTCTACTTGTTTGTGCAAATACTCCTCTGCCTCGAATTTTTTCAATTTGGAAAAATCTACATCCAGCCTCTGTTCCAAAAGATCCCTTATCTTTCCCATTATTTCTTTTAAAGCGGGAGTTATCGTAGGTTCTACGACCTGATAGATATATCTTCCTACTTTGTTGTCCCAGAATATCTTTGCATAAGCGAATATCGGCTCATTGGCTCCTGGCTTGCTGGGTATAAGCGGGTAGGAGACTGTCACTTTTTCCAATGGCTCTCCTGTATCACCGTACATGCTTCCAGTCCTTACCTTGCTTTGGAACATGAACTCAGGAACTTCCAAGCTTTTCTCCACTTTTTCTATGATTGTAGGATTGATTATCTGTATGGTTGGCTGATATTGCTGTTCATCACCGCTCATCTGCTGTGGCTGCTGCATCAATTGCTGCTTGCGGTTGGGGCTTGGTCCTTTTATCCTATGCACTATCTTATAGCCTTTGGACATCTTTTTGATAACAGATCTCATGTTCACTTTCTTTTCCTTATCTGCCATTTGATTCACTTTATCTCTAAATTGTTTTTGTCTTTGTTATATGTTAACGTTATTGTTTTGCCCAAAGTCGAGTCGCCGTTAAAAAATGTGTCTGAAGCAAAGTTGTGCGCAAACGACAAATAGTTCAATGGAATGAATGGGTTTACCACATTGAACCCAAAATCATTTGCAAATCCTATGAAAGTTGATCCCGGTTTCTGTACATTGATGGTATAAGTTACTGTTTGGCAGTCTCTGCACTGGCTGATTATGCTCACTGCATTTGCTGAAAGGAATGAGTTCATGAGGCGCGCATTTGACATACTTATGTCCTTGTTTAAATTGGTGTATTGGGAAAGGTAGATACTGCCCAACGATATGAATAGCGATATGCCTATAGCAAAAAATATAATGTACTCGTAGATGGCTGACTGGCCTTTTGCCATAAATAATTATTAGTTTTTATGGAAAAAGAACTTTTAACTCTGTGATGACTGGCAGTCCTATTGGTGTCTGTCCTTTCGTTATCCTTATGGATTTTGATGTGGATGAAAAGGTTGGTGGCTGACCGACTAAATTAAGCCTATAGAGTTTGCTGCTTGTAGGATCCATGAGGTCTCTGAAGATTATCTTGTATGTTATCCTGGAAATGCTCCCAGAAGTTTCCGACTTCACACATACAGCATATGAAGTGTCTGTCCCTAAGGTGCCTTGCATCAAAGGCAAAGAATTGCAATCAACGCCAGCTGTTTTGTTGATCCATCCCACTGAAGAGAAATCATTAAAGTTCGTGTTCTTGGATAAAAAACTGAACTCCAAAGAATTGGCATCCTGACTGGCTTCATCGAATGGATGCAAAAGCCACGATCCGCTTGTGCTTACAGTGTATAGTTCATCGCCTCCAAAATTGGATACATACTGCATCCTTTTTACCAAAGAATTGCTGTTCTCTGGGTTGAAATCTTCTGCCACTCTTTCAGCGACTGCAGCATCCTGCCTTTGCTGTATTATAGGAACACCCCAAAGATAAGTACTTGAAACCAGCACTATGGCGATTATTACAATGAGCAGAGTGGAGATTATCTGCGATTGCGCTTTCATATAAGTAGAAGTTTGTCTTGGCTTAATTTATTGATT
>DATDXT010000044.1:0-6062 GCA_035289185.1 archaeon
GTGAAGGAATTGGGAATAAAATCTATAGGAATTGTGATTAACATGGTCGACAAGAGGAAGCATGAGATGAGCAAGGAAGAGATAGAACAGCTTACTGGATTGAAAGTCATAACTTCCATATCGTATGACACAAATGTCAAAAGAGCACTTGCAGAAAAGCTGCCAGTAGTCACATTTAGGCCTTATACAAAAGCCAGCAAGGATCTTCACAGGGTTGCTGCACATATTGCTGAATATGAGTTAAAAGAAGATGGCTTTTTCTCAAAGCTTTTCAATCCTTTCAGATACTAAATTAGTTTTATGAAAGACTTGACAGTCATTTTTCTTTTATCTATTTTTATCTCTATAATAATTTTATCTATGTTTTTCTTAAAAAAGGATCAGCTTGTAGATGTGAAGATAGGAAATGCATCTTTCAAAGCAGAGATTGCAGACAACTTTCTCGAAAGGGCGAAAGGCCTTATGTTCAGGAAAGATTTGCCTAAAGAAAACGGGATGATTTTCGTTTTTCCAAGTGAAAACTACTATGGATTTTGGATGATGAACACTTCTATTCCATTGGACATAATCTGGATAGGATCTAATAAGACGATAGTCCACATAGAAAAGAACGCACAGCCATGCTTGTTTAACTGCACCACTTATAAACCTGATGAAAAAGCGATGTATGTTCTGGAGATAAACGGCAACTTGACAAAGAAATATGGAATAAAAATAGGTGACAAGGTGAGTTTCAGGCTGTAATGAAATTTTAAATAATAGACTGGTCAAATGTAAGAGTATGTCATTGATGAATTCTGTTTTAAAAACATTGGACAAGGCATTAAACTTTAAAGTAGCATATGCTCACTGCGACGTGCCTTGCGGAATATACGATCCGCATATTGCACAAATGGCTGCGCATACAGTCATAAGGATGGCAGACTTGATAAAGAAATTACAGGCTGAGAAACATGATGCTAGCCATGAAGAGGAACATATGCACACACTTGCTAGATATGTAGCTGTGAAGGAGCATCATGCAGAGATTTGCAAGCATGAGATAAGAATTTTGTGGGGAGACTATTTCAAGTCTGAACATATGGAAAAATTCCCCGAAATTCACAATCTAGTATGGAAAGTCATGAAACTTGGCTCTAAAGTAAAACAGGAAATCAACCAACAGGCGGCAGAAGAATTATTGGATACGGTAAACAAGATAACAGAGATATTCTGGAAGACTAAAAATATTGAGACTGTAAAAAGGAAATCATTTTATCCTACAGAAAGGGACATGGTTTTTCCTAAAGTCTAAGTTATGTGGCCTTTCACTGTTTTTAGAATAGAAGACAAAAGCATGGAACCTTACTTGAAATCTGGAGATTATGTTATAGTGAACAAAATTGCTTATGCTTTTAAAAATCCTGTGAAAAATGATGTCGTAGTCTTAAAGCATAGAAATAGGTTTTTAGTAAAGAGAGTTGGAAAAATTCTTGAAGACAGATATTTTGTGAAAGGTGATAATGTGAAATCAAGCAAGGACAGCAGACATTTTGGTCCTGTAGATAAAAAATCAATAGTAGGAAAAGTTTTGTTTATTTCAGCTCGTCCGGTCTCTCCAACTTCTCGATAACCGCATTTGCGAACCTTGCGACATATGCGCCGTCCACTATCCTGTGGTCGAATGCGAAAGACATCGGCAGATATTTTCTTACTTTCAATTTATCATCCTCTACAACGACTTTGTCGTAGATTCTACCCAATCCAAGTATCGCACATTCCGGATAATTGATTACAGGTGTGGCAAACATCCCGCCTATGCTTCCAATGTTAGTTACAGTAAACGTTCCTCCCTTCATGTCACCAGCATTTATCGTCTTTGCTCTTGCTTTCTCGCTGAGGTCCTGCATCTCTTTTGCAAGTTGGAATACATCTTTGGTCTCGGCTGCTTTTATGACAGGTACCACAAGTCCATCACCAGTGTCGGTGGCAAATCCTATGTTGAAATATTCTTTTACAAGTATCTCTTCCTTTTCCTCATCCAAGCTAGAATTCATCATCATGAAATCCCTCATCGCAGCTATGACAGCCTTGATTACGTAAGGCATGAATGTGAGTTTTATTCCCTTGTCCGCTGCTACAAGCTTTTCATCATCCCTCCATTTCCACAGATCAGTCACATCAGCCTCGTCCATGTGCGTGACATGAGGTATGTGCTGTTTTGATTCTACCATCTTCATCGCTGTCGCTCTTCTCAAGCCTTTGAAAGGAACTCTGTTCACATGCCCATAAAAGTCATACTTTCTTTCTGATTTGATCTCTATTTGCACTTCACTTTCTGATATTTCTTTTCTTGCAACAGGTTGTCGAACTGCTGGTTGATTGTATCTTCTTACATCATCTTCTGTTATCCTTCCTCCTTGACCGCTTCCAGATATTCTGTTCAAATCCACGTTCATTTCTTTGGCAAGATTTCTCAATGCTGGTGTGACCAAAACATGTGATTGTCCTGATAGTTTCTGCGGATGAGCCGACTTTACATGATTGTTCAACTGATCTTGTGTGTCAAACCTCGCCCCGCATGAACTGCATGTCTTCTGCTCAACAGTCTGAGCTTCTTCCAAGTAGCCTACAGCTCCAGCTGGCTTGAAGACTGGTGCTGGTTTTGACTCTACAGGTCTGGCTTCCAATGGTCTTGGTTGTTGCTGCGGCTGCGTTTGCTGGAACGATTCTCCTTTTTCGCCCAAGACAAAAAGCGTCTCGCCTACCTTTACCATGTCTCCCGGCTTATGCGATAATTTCAATACTGTTCCTGATTTCGGAGTTGGCAATTCTGCTACAGCTTTGTCAGTCTCCATCTTGGCCATTATTTGATGCTCTTCTACTCGGTCTCCTTCCTTGACCATCCACTCTATTACTTCGGCCTCAGTAAGTCCTTCCCCTATATCCGGAAGCTTGAATTCGTATACCATTCTAAAAATAGTTTTGTCTTTTAGACTTTAAGCTTTATGATAAAGAATTTAAAGCCTTAAAACAAAGAGAATAAGTATGCAAGTAGCAAAGATAAAGCTGGCAGGAAGAAGCGTGGATGACTTGAACATCATTACTAGCGAAATCAGGGATATTGCCAAGAAGTTTGGTGTCAATTATAGAGGTCCTATACCGCTTCCGACAAAGATAATGAGAATTACTACATTGAAGACTCCTTGCGGAGATGGAACTGGACATGGAAATGCTACTTGGGACAAGTTTGAGATGAGGATTCACAAGAGATTGATCGAGGTTCAGGCAGACGACAGGGCTTTGAGACAGATAATGAGAGTCAACATTCCTAAGGACGTCAAGATTGAAATCAAGATGCAGGGTTGATTTATTCTTTAATCTGGCAAAATAATTTTATGAAGATAGTCATAGCTTTTGGCGGCAATTCTATAAGCAATCCTTCCAAGAAGGAAAGCGTTAAGGAAAGGATATCTAGGATAGAAAATGTTGTGAAAAGTCTAAGACCGCTTTCTGACAAGCATGAAATAATCATAACTCACGGCAATGGAAGTGATGTAGGCAATCTTTTGATTCAACAGGAAAAATCCAAGAATGAAGTCTATCCACTGCCACTAGACACATTAGATGCAATGACACAAGGCCAGTTGGGATACTGGCTACAAAGAACGGTAAATAATCTATGGTATAAAAAAGCGGTTTCAGTCATAACTACTGTGATAGTCGACAAGAATGACCATGCTTTTGAAAATCCTACAAAGCCTATCGGGCCGTTCTATAAAGAAAAAATTTCTGCTGGAATGGTTTTTATTGATGGGAAAGGATTTAGGAAAGTCGTACCGTCTCCAAGACCAATAAAGATAGTGGAAGCTGATACAATAAAAAAACTTGTGGATGATGGTTATGTTGTGATAGCTTGCGGAGGAGGAGGCATACCTGTCATTAAAGAGAACAATAAATTGGTTGGCATAGAAGCTGTCGTGGACAAAGATCTTTGCACAGAAATACTTGCAGAAGAGGTTGATGCTGATATAATTCTTATCTTGACTGATGTGGATAAGGTATGTTTGAATTTTGGAAAGCCTAATCAGAAGAAAATAGATAAAATTACGGTGAAAGAAGCAGAAAGATATTTGAAAGAAGAACAGTTTGGTGAAGGTAGCATGAAACCTAAGATAGAAGCTTGCATAAAATTCCTAAAGAGTGGTGGGAAGGAAGCGATAATTTGTTTGCCAGAAAAAGCTTTGGATGCGATTGAAGGAAAGGCTGGAACTATTATTGTAAGATAGAAACTAGCAATGCCATCTGTGTCCACATCCTGTTTTCAGCCTGATCTAAAACCACAGAGTTCTTGGAGTCTATTACATCGTCTGTAACTTCCTGTCCTCTATGTGCAGGTAAACAATGTAAAAATATAAAATTCTCTTTCGCATTTGCTACCAATTCTTTGTTCACTTGGTATGGTGGGAAAACTGCCATCCTAGCATCTTTCTCCTCTTCCATACCCATCGATAGCCATGTATCGGTGTAGACTGCATCCGCTCCTTTCACAGATTCCAATGGCTCATGTATGATCTTTATCAAGTTCTGATCCACTTTCTGTACAATCTCAACCTTAGGCTCGTATCCATTTGGACATGCTATCGTCAAAGGCAATCCAAGCATATTGCATCCCAACATCAAACTGTGACATACATTGTTGTTCCCATCACCCACATAAGCAATCTTCTGGACATTCTTGAATTCTATTTTTTCATCTATTGTCATCAAGTCTGCAAGTGTCTGGCATGGATGCTCCAAATCACTTAGAGAATTTACAATCGGAATTTTAGTCACTTTTGACATGTTTACAAGATCATCGTGTGAAAAAACTCTTGCTACAATGCAGTTTACATATCTTTCTAGAACTTTTGCTGTATCCTGGACGGATTCTCCTCTTCCTAGTTGCAGTTCGTTCCATCCCAATACCAAGGATTTTCCTCCAAGCTTGTTTATTCCTACTTCGAATGAAACTCTAGTCCTTGTTGATGGTTTCTGGAAGATCAAAGCTATGTTCCTGTTCTTCAAGTGTTTTGTAGGTTTAGCTCTCTTTTTCAATTTCTTAGCCAACTTTAACAGACTTAACAACTCTTCCTTGTTCAAGTCTTGTATTGATAAGAAGTCTTTGCTTCTAAGGTTTTGCATAAGATTATTTTGATTAAATAGAGTTAAATTTTAGCTTTCAATAGAAATTTCTAAACAAAAACAACTTGCTTGAACAGCTATTTAGTGCTTTTTGTTCATCGTTCTTAACTGTTGGCTCAAGAAGCTTATCCTGTTCTGTATCATCTTCAGTTCCCTGATGTTCGATACCATGAACAGCTCTCTTTTTGCCCTGTTAAGCTCGTCTCTCATGACAATCGTGTCTGGCATTCCTGTCATTTTAAATACCTTCCCTTACTTTTGACTGAAGGTAAACTATTTTCTTCTGGATGAACTTCATCTGTTGCAAGCTAGTCGCATTGAACAACTCACTCTTAGCCTTCTTTAGCTCTTTTTCAAATGTTCTTTTGTCTACCATTTTTATCCTCTCTGTCTTATTGGATCAGGGGAATGTAACATTGGATGATCTTGTTTTGCTTCATTTACTTCAACAACTTTTACAAGTTCCATTTTGCCGTTAGCGGATATTTCTTGGACTTCACGTATGCTCATATCAGATGCCCCGTAATCTCTTGGGGTAATATTTCTAAGAACATATGTTACACCGTTAATGGTTCCTCTGTATTCCATGACATTGCATCCTACTGGTCTTTGTCCAGGCTTTAGATAATGATTTAACGGATTATTATTCTCGTCACTGTAAAAACCATATTCATTGCCATGTCTGCCTTCAACTCCTGAACGTTCGATTATCATCTGTGCTGCAAAATCTGCTAGAACTGGATTTATACTTGATCCGTCAACCGCTTTCCATTCTCCAACATACAATGTTTGTCCTGTCATTTTAACCACTTTTTAGTTACAATTATACTGTTTCTTAAGTATATAAAGCTTTAATTATTGACTACTTTAGAGTAATTATAGAAATATGCAGTTTATTT
>DATDXT010000045.1:0-10869 GCA_035289185.1 archaeon
TTTATTTCTCTGCTAGACTTCTGTGCTCTCATCTTTAATTTCTTATGTAAATTAACGAATAAATCATTTTTTGAACCATTTCCCAAGTGTTTCCTGTGCGGATTTCTTATAGCCATCTTTTACCCTATCTAAAACCTTTACAATCCTATCCTGTGAAAAATCATGCTTGTCCACCATGAAGTCTGTTATTCCAGTAATGTCCGGTTCTTTCCATTCTAATTGATAGTTCTCATCGAATGGTGGATTTTTAAAAAATTCAAAGACATCGTTTATGTTTGTCATTTCTGTCCAATTCAGACCATTTATTATTTCTTCCAACTTCTTACTCTCCTTAACTATTTTAAGTGCTTTCATAGGTCCTACTCCTTTTACCCCGACATTATAATCAGTCCCTATCAGCATGCCTAGCACAATCAGCTGGTCATGTGTTATTCCAAGTTTGCTTAAAACTTCTGAAATAGTCAATACTTCTGGTTTCAATTCATAGAAAATATTCCTTCCGGGCATCTTCTTCCTTCCGGAGATGGACAGGTTCCTTATGAAATGCGGAGAGCCGAACAAAAGAGAATCATAATCCTGGCTCGCAGAATAGTCGACATCGCCCCTCTTGCACATGACTGCACACTGTGCCTCGCCCTCGCTAGGTGCTTGAAACCACGGTATGCCCATCAATCCCAAAAGTGTCTTAGCTTCTTTTATCATGTCATCTGTCAATCTTGAAGTAGCCTGTGCATATTTGAAAACATCTCCACCGCTTTCTCTCGCTTCTTTCATCTTCTTCTCAGCATCAGCTTTCACTTTCTGTCTTTCTTCTATAGTCTTCCTTTTGAATTCTGGAGGTTGGCCATCAAAGACAAAAGCAGGTTTTATCCCAGCTTCAACCAAGTTAGCAGTCCTATATAATAATCCAGAAAGATGGCTTGTGACCATCCCCTTTCTATCCTTCAATGGTTCACCAGTCTCCCTATCTCTGATTATTGACAAGAACTGGAAGATAGTGTTGAACGCATCTATCGCTATCCTTTTGCCAGAAAGGAACTTAAGATCTATTTCTTTTCCATGCACCAACTTAGACAAACTGACTCCCATTAAAGAATATTTCAAGTTTAAGGATAAATTATTGGATTTATAAAGTTTTCTTTTCTACTCTAATGTAAGTGAATTGAGATGGCCATGGAACTTGAAGCACGAATAATGAAACAAATTGGTCTAGGACAACATTACAATTGGTATGCTGGTGGTTCTTGTAGGGAAGTAAGATTAAATGCTGTAGAGAGATTGCCTAGAATCTTGAGAATAAATCATGATATAGGATTGAGTGTAGACATTCCTTATAAACCATTGATAGATATATTGAGCAGAATTTCAGTAGAAAGCGATAGTGATTACACTCTTCAAAATACATGGGAAGCTGCTTCATACGTTATAGCTGCACATATACACAATGCAAATTATTCAAACGAGCAGAAAACGAAGGCATATGAAGATCTTAGAAAACATCTAGAAAAAATTTATTTGGACAACTCTTCCACAATAAGCTAGAAAATAAGACATTAGAATAATTTTTATTCTAAATGATGATTAAAATTTACCTTTTCTTCTTGCCTGCTGGTGCTCTTCTAACTTTGGCTGCAGGCGCAGGAACTTGAACCTTGCTCGTTTCTTTATTCATCTCTTTTTCTATCTTTAACTCGTCTAGTTCAAGCCAAACCACAAACAATCCTATAAGGAAAACCAAAGGAGGAAGCACGCCTTCAACCACAACAAGGAATGCATTCCAAAGGTTTGGCAGCATCGTTGAATATGTAGAATAATAGACACCGTAAGCGCTTCCCGCCATCAAGATTACACCCAAAAGTATTTTTGCTACTGCTCCCATGTTTATCTTAAATAATTATTGGAAGGGACTATTTAAATATTTAACTGTAGGAACCTTGGATAAAATTTATATAGGAAAAAAATGAAAATGTGAGAAGTATGGCAGCTGATAAATTGATGCATGATCTTGTAGAATTCTACGGTACAGAATGTCATTTTTGCAATGTGATGCAGCCCCTGCTTGAAAAATTGCATAATGAGGAAGGGTTAAAAGTTCAGAAGGTTGAATGCTGGCATAATGAGGATAATGCTAGGTTGTTTGAAGAGACAGATCAAGGAAGATGTGGTGGAGTGCCGTTTTTCTTGAACAGGAAGACAGGCAAATGGATATGCGGAGCTACTAATTATGAAAAGTTTAAAGCTTGGGCATTGGGCAAATGATTTAAAATCTTTAATAAGTTATCTGGATTATAGTTGGTTAGTGAAAAACATGGCAAAAGTCAAAAAAGATAAGAAAGTCGAAAGACCAGTGCAGGTAGTGCAGAAGAGAGAAGATAACGCGTGCGGATGCGGCCATTGCACTTGCGGATAAGATACTGAAAAGTTCTTTCGATGCTGCAAAACGTTAATTTAAAGCTTAACTAATAAACTATAATAAATCTATGGTTGATTCAAATGTCAGAAAGCATGTATGAACACATAAGAGAAAACTGGAAGAGCGAGACCACTAAAGGCTTGAAGAAAGAGAGGATGATAGAGTGGAGAGACCAACATACAGTAGAAAGGATAGAGACTCCTACAAGGTTGGACAGAGCTAGATCTTTGGGCTACAAAGCCAAGCAGGGTTACATAATGGCAAGAGTCAAGACCATCAGAGGCGGAAGAGTAAGACCAAGATACCACAGAGGAAGGAAACCAAGCAAGGCTGGTATGACCAGATACACTCCAAGCAAAAGCCTAAGGTGGAGCGCAGAGGAAAAGGCCCAGAAGAGATTTGTCAACTGCGAGGTTTTGAATTCTTATTATGCTGGCGAAGATGGAAGACATATGTGGTTTGAAGTAATTCTTGTAGATAAAAATCATCCTGCAGTGTTAAACGATCCTAAGATAAGCTGGGTAGCTAATCAGAGAAGGCGTGTCTCAAGAGGATTGACCAGTGCTGGCAGACATAGCAGACAAGTGACGACAGGTTGAAATCTAACCGTATCCTGGAATTGGTTTATTGTTTTTATTATTTTTCATAGTTACAGGCACACCAACTACATCCTGAGATTTTCCTAGAATGTTTTTAGTAGAAAAATCAATGAACTCGGTGGTAAGAGATCCTATGACTTCATAAAGTTTCTTATAAAAATTTACATCCAGTTGCATTGCCACAGATGTCTCGGAAAGGAGTGACATGAGTGCAAAATTGTATATTGTTAAAATTGAAATGTTATAAGAGGTGCCACCAGAATACCCCAGATTTTCTGTCGGAGCTTCCTTTCTTATATATTTAGCGGTTGCAATCATAGTGTCCGCATTCATTCTCTTTTCAAATACAGGAACATCTTTTACAAGCGGGGCTATGTTTTCCATATATTTGACAGAATATTCCCTGCTAAAATCGTACACTTGCTTGAACCAAGAACTTCCAAGGCGACTTTCATATGACATTTGGCTAAACAATGCAGTCATGTGTTCATTTACAGATGTCTGTAAAAATCCATTCAAATAAGTCAAATATGTCAAACATTCACTGAAGTAATCCATCCTGTCCACGGGAGGTTTCATACGTTTAAGTTCCTCAAGATCAATTCCTATATTTTCAATGGGTAAGACAGGTTGGACCGTTTCGTCTGCTTCAACATCTTGTTCCTCTACAGCGTCTTGTTTTAAAGCAGTTTCTTCTTCCTTCTTTCTTCTAAAGAATGGCATAAATTAAAACTGAAGTTTAATCTTTATAAGTTCATTGATACATTGGGCTATCGGCTGGTTGCTGTTTATTTTCTATTTTATCTGCCAGCTGATTAACAGATTTCTCTAAAAAGCTTAGGTTTTCTAGAAGTTTTTTGGAGTCTTCTAAAGCCATGTTTATGAAATCTATAGCGAGAGGTTTGATGAAGAGAAGCAGCTCTTTATATGCCTCTTCTGTGCAGTGCATATTCTTATAAGGATCTATTAAAATATTCCCCCAAAGGTCCGCGATTTCTTTTATGGAGTCAAGATTTGTCTTTGAACCAAGCGTATATCCCAGTTTTTCAGTCGGGTTTTGTTTTATTATTTCTATGGCTTTCAAACTATCAGAGGAAATTATTCTATTCCTGTCTGAAAAAGACGTTTTTTCAAAAACCTTTTTATCGACTTCCAGATATTCCAACGCCTTTTTTTTGGAGAAATTGTAGAAATATCCAACATAGTTTTCATCATGCCGTCTTTCCAATCTTTCTGCGTCTTTCAATGAAGAAAAATAACCCGAAAAGTATCCAAGAGCTACTTGCAGTTCGTTCAAGCAGTGGTATATTTTACAAGCCTCATCCATGCGATCTTTATATTCAGGACTTAATTGCTGCACGCTCTTCAAAACAATTTCAAACGTCTCAGTAATTGTTTTTTCGCTCACTTATGTCTAACATAAGATTGTAGCTTCAAAGTTAAAAATACCTTAATTTAGGACTTCTTTCCCCTTTCCAACAGTTTGACCATCTCAACGCTTACAGTCAGCGGTATTGGTACTGCTGCTTCTACCAGTTCAAGGGTTATCTCACGTTTGATCTTGTCGTACCTGGTCACCTTCCCCCTTTCACCCTTGAACGGTCCTCCTATCACTTCCACAATGTCCGTGACGTTCAAATCTATCACGACCTTTGCTGGCTGCAGGAATTTGTTTATGTCGTTCAAGTTCACAGGATTTCTCAATATCCCTCTTACGTTGACCATGGACTGGATTGCTCTTTCTACGTCTCTCAAGTCTCCTTCGACAAAAATATATCCTTTTATCTCTTCAGGATGCACCATCGACTGTATGTTCAAGCTCTCTTCGGTCGCTCTGGCGGCTACCGATTCCATCACTATGTTTTCCCTGCCTATGATCGTTTTTATCGTGTAAATCATTCAATATGCACCCAACAATGCGAACACTATGAAAAAGAAAAATCCTATGGAACCGATAAGCGCTATCCCCATTCCACATACTCTTATGACTGTCTTCATGTCATCCAATGTAGGCTTCTTTGCCACGCTCAGCACTCTTTTGTAGTTGGCTAGTTTGTCGTTTAATTTTTTAAACATAAGTGTTCACCATAAATTAACTATTTTTTAACCTATAAAGTCCACACCCAATATCTTCTCCACATCTTTCTTTGCCTGCTGGCTCCATGTCTTGCTTGGGCCGAATATCTGTGGCGACTTTACGCCCGTGATTATCAGCATGGTCTTCACATAATTTCCAATGTCTTTCTCTATCTTAGCGCCCCATATAATCTTTGCATCATCAGACAGCCTCTTTGCTACATTGTCCACTATCTGCTGTGCTTCTCTTACGGTCACACTGGGCCCGCAAGTTATGTTCACCAGAGCACCTTTTGCATCGTCTATGTTCACATCAATCAATGGATTGTTTAACGCCTTCTCTGCTGATTCAAATGCTCTGTTTTTCGTGTCGCTTTCACCCATTCCTATCATTGCCAGACCTCCTGAGCCCATTATTGCTCTCACGTCTGCAAAATCCCTGTTGACCAATCCGGGTTTTGTTATCAATTCTGTTATACCTTTCACCGCATTCACCAATATCTCGTCTGCCACTCTGAAAGCATCAATCAAGCTTGCATTAGGAACTATGTCTAACAGCTTATCATTTGGTATAATTATCAAAGTGTCAACAACTTCTTCCAAACTTCTCAAACCTTCTTCTGCGTTCCTGCGTCTTTGCTTGCCTTCCATTGAAAAAGGCAATGTAACAACAGCAATAGTCAATGCACCTTGTTTTTTTGCAATGTCTGCTACGACTGGCAGGCTTCCTGTTCCTGTATTATGAACTACAAAACCTTCTGAAACAAAATTATGGCTTCCCTCTACAGTTATGTCATATACATCTTCCTTTCCCATTTCCTTTACAGATTTTACTCTAGTAAACCCGAAGTTCTTAAAGATTGGCAAATCTGTCGATCCACGATAACCATATAAAAATCCAATACCTTTTCTTTGCCTGTTTATTTCCAATGTTTCATCCAATTGGTAGAGTTTATAAATTCTCACTTCCCAAGAGGTTGCCATTATCGGTTGTTTAGAGTGTGGCGGTTTCACCTTTCTTGTCCTTGAATATATGTTGCTAGTCCTTAGTCCCAGATAATTGCATAAAATTTTCAGTTGTTTTATCAACTTTTCACTGCTCATCTCAAATCTAAGTTCTATTTTGTTTTTGCCCTTCGTTTTATAATAGCTCCCATCAGCATCAGCCAAACCTAAAATGAATTCTTTTTTGAAAGAATCGGGAAGTTCAAATATCCATGATGGTATCTCTTTTTCCTTGGCGTGTTTGTCCAACCCGAACTTAAACAATATTTCATAAACATGCTTTGAATTTGCATAGTACCAGTTACTGGTCTTTGATTTCCTCATTTTCATATTGAAAACATCTTTCATCAGTTTTACATATTTCTTGTTCAAATCTTCGTATATTCCAGGTGAAAAGCAGACTTTCCAACTGTCCTTACTTTTCGATACCCAACCATCTCCAAGCAAGAAACCAAACAGCCTGCAGAAATTTTCACTAAGATTAATCTCATCGTATGGTGTATTATGTTCGTTGATTTCAGGCGCTTTTCTCAAAGTCACTACCAGTTCTCCCGGTTTAATAAGTTCTGCAGGAGTCCAGGCAAGGGCAAATTTATGGAACCTGCCTTTCTTGTCTGGGTTTACAGGCAACACTTGTAAGAAAGGATGGTCATAAGAAGCTATTAGAGTTTGATTCCTTGTTTTTACTTCAACTACTTTCTTGATGCCTGTTTTCATGGCCGCTGTTACTAATCTCTTCTGTATCTTGCCATCGTTTTCTAACGAATAAACATGGGAACCAGGCTTTATAGAGTCTATCCTTACAGGTCCATGCGGATTTGTGTAAATAAGAGAACTCCCTCTCAGACAGCCTCCTCCAAGTCCACACGTCAAAAACACCAGATCAGAACTTTGCAAAACCTTCTTTATCTCTTCTCTTGCTTCTCTTGCAGCTTCCATCCCGATTTTTGGATTAGCTCCTGCTCCCAACCCCTGTGTAAGAATCCTTCCTATCAAAACTTTGTGGTCTGCATCAGTGTATAGCAAATCTTGTGCGTCTGTGTTTAGGGCAAGCGTCTCTGCGCCTATGACACCCACCTGCATCAATCTTGTGATAGTGTTGTTTCCAGCACCTCCGCATCCAACGACCTTTATTCTAGCCCTTCTTTTATCAATCATTTCCCTTAGTTCATCGTCTGCAGGATGACGCTTTTGGTTCTTATTCTCCAGTAAGTGCTTGACTGCCATAAACTACCTGAGTATAGTTATAATTTGCATTTATATTATAAGTTTTTAAAGGTTTTCAGTAAACATCCACAAACTCTATCTTCTCGTAGTTTTCCACCCATTTCCTTATGGTATCTGCAATGTACTTTTTGATGCCTGGATGCACTTCCTTATCTTTGTCAGTGACTATCTTCACATGCTTCTCCTTGACTGTGACTTCTGTAGATGCCTCTTCTGAACCTGTGAAATAGCTTACAATGGCTCTGACCTTTTCATTGTGATCATTTATCGTATTTTTTACTTCAATCTCATATACAAGATCTTTTCCTGCAAGCGGATGGTTGAAGTCTACATTGACTCTGCCGCCAGAAACACTTATTATCTTGCCGTTCATTCCATTCACAGTTATGTTGTTTCCTACTGCTGGATCGATATCGCTGTTCTTGAACTCTGCCAATGGTATAAGTTTCACTAAATCAGCCCTTCTTTGTCCGAAAGCATTGTTCATAGCAATCTCTACTGTTTTGTTATCGCCTACCTGCATCTTCTTTATCTCCTCTTCCAGATGTTTGAATGTGAAGTTAGCTCCTATGATCAGAGGTATCGGTCTGTATTTCACCTGCGAGCTGTAGATTCCGCTCTTCTTGGCGACTTCCTCTTTTGTAGTGTCGAACACAGACTTGCTTTCCTTAATGCTTCCAGTGTAGTCTACGTAGACAAAATCTCCTTCTTTCATAACAAATCAATTCGATAGCAAAGTTTTTAAAGCAAACGTTTTTGTTTCCATGCACCTACAATACTGCTGGATTTTACAACATATGCCATTATGCAGTTCAAAGCATTCAATGATGCATCATGCTCGTTCTTCAATTGTAATGGCATCGCGACTAGGTCTTGCGGTATTATGACATTATAGCCTTTGTCAAACGCGGCTCTTGCTGTAGAATCCACGCATCTTGACGTGTATACTCCTGTTAGGATAAGGTTCTTTGTTCTGCTTTGCAGTAAGAATTGTTCAAATCCTTTATCTGTAAAAGCATTGTAACTATTCTTTATAAATTCCTTCTCACCTTTTCCAGGCTTAACGCCATAATAATCCATTGTAGGCGGTTTATCAGGAGAAGCTAACGGAGGGTCTTTTTCATAAGTCATCTTTCTCTTTAGATTTTCCGGAGCATATTTTTTGTCTTCTATCATCTTAGTCCAAACTATCTGCACTTTGTATTTTCTAGCTTGCTCTATGAATACATCAAGTCTAGGCATCATCTCATCTATAGGAGACGTATCAAACTTTTTAACTTTCGGAAGAGGTGCATCTTTAGAACAGTATGCATTTTGCATGTCTATTACCACTAAAATTGTGTCTTGAGGATTCACAAGATTTTCAAAATCCATTGACATAATCATCATGCTCCAAAGTCTGACAATATAGGCTGTTTTGTCTTTTCTGTAACTATATCAGCAAAACTTTTCCCAATATTTTCATTTATGACAGGTCCGCCATTAAGTGGAATCTTGGCTTGTTCAAATGCTTTTTCAGAAAGCTCCTTCAGCTCTTTACCTGTCAGTTTCAATTCTGAAAATACTTCTTTCCCAGACGTGTATTCAGAATAATCCATGATTCTTTTCCATTTCCTATCCCGAGTCATTTCTACAACAGTTTCATAAGACTTGCTCACCGGTTCATATTTACCATTATATTTAGTTCTGGCAGTCTTTTCCAGTTCAAAACCGAACCTGCCATAAGTCGTCTTGTCCCATTCTTCAATCGCCAACCATGCTTCATAAGAAAGATTTTTTGGACCTAGTTTCTTAGCTATTTCTATCTCTTGTTTTAAACTTGGATGATTCAAAATTATATAATTTTCCATGGTATTGCTGAACGGGTGTTTACGATTTTCTCCCCTCCCGTAAAACCTAATAACGACATTTGCCACATCCGGAATTTCTGTTATGTTTTCAGGAGTTGCGAGATATGCCTCAATTATTATTGACGTGTCTGTGCCTCTGACTCTGGGATTGACATCGTCCCTCATTTTAATCACCTGTTAAAAAAGATTCTTTATTAACGTCAGATATCTCAATACCACTTTTCTCTTCTAATTCTATGACCAATTGTTTTCTAGTCAATATCCATTTTTCTGGTGTTATTGCAAACTCATCAAACAGCTTCTTGGCTTCCTGGTACAGTTCATTGTTTTTCTTGACAGTTTCCCCTCTTTTATAACTAAAAGGTTTTATTTTTCCATTATCATCAACATCTGTAGAGCTGCAGTTTAACTGTAATTCATGAACATTTATCTCATAGTTTTCAAATCTGTTTACACTTTTACTAGGTTTTAAGTAGGCTGGTAGAACATAACCATTCAAGCAGTCTTGTGGTAAATATTTTGTACTTTCCACAGTACAACCAGATAAAAATATATGTGTTTCATAGACTTTCTTGGTTTTTTCATCAAAATATACAAGTCTCATATATCCACCAAGTCCTAGATGATTAGATGAAGGTGAATATCCACCACTTCCCCAATCTATCTCAGCATTGTATTTTGAAGCTAATTTTAAAATCATTTCTCTAATTTGTTCTCCTACTTTAGGTATATTTTTCCTATCGACTTTACCTGTCAAAGGATCTGCTAGATTAAGGTTTAAATTAAATACATCCCTGCCACCTCTTTCATCAACACCTCTAATCTGCATTTAACCACCAATCTTAATTTACTATAGAAAATTAACCTTTATAAACCTTTCTTCACCCTAAAGTAGTTAACATGTTTAAAGAAGCTTGGCGATGTGAAGATAGTAAACGTTTAATAGTTGTTCAAGAAGCATCTAAAGCCTTCTCTAAATTATGTCTTATAAAACTTTCTATATCCTCTCTTTTTTTAAGTGGGTATTCTTTTATTTTAGAATCTCCAAAAATGTCCAAATCATCAGTCATCCTCTTCATAAGTAGAGGTGAATTGTTTCCAATTTTATACAATGCAAATTCTGCATACATTTTTGTTCCAGATAGATAAGTTTGTGGTCTTATTTCCATGATTATTGGAATAGCGGTATAAGGTTCTCCTTTTAAAGTAGTTCCACTTACAGTATATGGTGCTATTACAGTCTTACCCACGATAGAATCTTTATATTGACTTTCGATCAAGCCAGTTGCTTTATCTAAATATTCACCAAATATTTTACTTGGTTTTGATTTCCTGTCTATAAAATTCCACAAACCCATTTCAACCACCAATTGTTTAATAAAATAGAGCAAAGTAATCTTTATAAACCTAACGAATCTTTCTAGTTCCGCCACACAGCTTGCAGAAACCAGACCTAGAATCTATGCAATTATGACAGACACGGCTGCAGCAAGACTTACAGGATACAAGAGCAGGTACAAATTTGCTACAAGACTGGCATAAAGCACCAATAGCCATAATAGAACATTGTTCTGATAGAAGAAAAACCAGCCTTTAAGAAGATTATTAGCTTACAGTAATTTACAAAGAGTGATGCATGTGTTCAATGGCGTCGGATACGAGATTCTTAGGACCGAGGAGGAGCTTTTCGATATATTTT
>DATDXT010000046.1:0-3485 GCA_035289185.1 archaeon
ATCTGTAGCTTTTGGCACAACATCCGGCTTGATTATGTTCAACATCTTGGAATGTTCGAAGAATATTTTTGTGTAAAAATTAGCAATATCCCAAGCACTTTTGTGCTCCCTCTTTGCACCTACTTCCATCTTGTCTTCTCCTGTGTCTTCGTCTGAAGTAAGATGTCCTACGTCTGTTATGTTCATTACATGCTTCACCTTGAACTTGTTGAAAATCAGGACTCTCTTCAGTAAATCTTCCCATACGTAAGCTCTCATGTTTCCTATGTGCGGATAATCATATACGGTTGGACCACAAGTATAGAGCCCAACCTTCATGTCCTTGATTGGCTTGAACGTCTCCTTCTGTCTTGTCATCGTGTTGAAAAGCTTTAGTGCCATTAATTTGTATTGAAGTTTTTGAATTTAAGTAATATCTTAGGAGTTTTAACCGTAATAGGCAGGCAAATCTTTCTTTTTATCACCAAATAATCCTAAAGCACCATCTAAGAATTTTAAATCTTTATCAGAATGCAATAGCTTATGATAAATGCGCTTATTCTTCTCGTCATATTCCAATTGCTCTAAAGGTAGTCTGAAACTACATCCGTGGAAGAATCCTAAAGGTCCTATTTTTCTAAATGATACATATTTTGAATTATCTGCTTCTATAATATCATAATCTTCGACAAACTTGGTTTGCTTTTTATTCATGTACAGTTTAAATGCATTTGGATGAGGTTTGGAAAATTCAAATACCATATAATAATTTATTACTGAATTATATATTAAAAATCTATAGCACCTTCTCCACCAGCCTTCTATGGTCTTCATTGGAGACCCAGTCGACTTTCAGATAATCTATAATTTGTAATTTGCTTAAACCAATCCTTTTCGCCTCCTTCACAGTATACTTATAAGCCTCCACTTCCGTAGGCCTGTCGACATATGAATACTTCTCATTGAACAATTCCTCACCTTTCCACAGCTGTTTTATGTGGATCAGCTCGTGAACAAAATCAAGGTACAGTATGATGTTCTCTGTCTTCTTGAAATAATCATAATTTACGCTTATCAGTTCCCTGTCCTCATCTATCCACATTATCATCGGATGGTCGTTCATCTCCACTGTCGCATTCAACGCCTTGTTCAGCTCATTGCCAAACACTTCTATCAGTACATCAGATGCTTCCAATCCCTTTACTACATCTTTTAGCTTATGTTTTCCTTTTTCCAGCTTTTTGTTTATCTCAAACATGAATTATATTTAGATTTCTGTATCTATTTTGTTAAGCTCGGGTTGGGATTTGAACCCAAATTGATCGCTTGCCGCATCATCTCTGCAGGCGATTACATGGCCGGATTCTGTCACCCGAGCAGTAAAACTAATTAGATGATTAAACAATTTAAGAAAAAGCATTTTTAAGTATACAAAAGCGACCACTCATAGAATCGCCTAACAGACAGTATCCGACTCTGCGGAATTGGACGGACCGACAACCTTTACAATGACTGTTACACCTTTGTCGCAGTTTCCAGCAACACATGTTATGTTAACCGTAGAGGATGTGCCTACATTTATTGCAGGTGAAGGCAACCAGCTAGCCACAGAGACAGGAGCGCCATTTAGCAAAAAGGTAAGCTCAGTGGTTCCATTTATGTTCAGCTTAGAATCAAGGTTCTTTACAGTCAAAAAAACGTTTCCTGGAGTTCCAACGTTGCAAGTAAGGTCAGTGATGGATATCTGCTTTTCTACCCTCCCGAAAAGGGAACTTTGCAAGTATACAAATACAGTACCTGCCAAGCCTATCGTTATCATAAGCATCAGAACAGTAGCTATTATCTGGGATATGCCTTTCATAATCCACCTTTAATTAGTTTTTTGCCCACCTAATATATTAAGATTCGTATGGAGTACAAGATACTGCTGGATGCGAACTTCGTGATAGATGTGGTAAAGAACAGCATAGACCTAAAAGAAGAGCTTCAGAAGATAGTCATGGGAGGCTACAAGCTGGTTACCATATCCAAGGTCGTGGAAGAGGTAAAGTCGCTTGAATCAAAGGGTGACAGGCATGCAAAGACTGGCCTTAAGCTTCTTGAGTCCTTGAAAGTCCCAGTAATCCAGTCATCGGAAGAGCATGCTGACAATATAATATTGGACATGGGCAGGAAGGACGGTTCGATTATAGTAGCTACCAATGACCTAATCTTGAGGAAAAGGCTCAAGGAAGCGGGTGTGAAAAATATTTATATTCGTGCAAAAAAACATTTGGTTATAGTTTAGGGGTAATTTGATGTATTCATCACTGACGATCGCAATGGCATCTGCTGTAGTAGCATTGCTGTTCGCCATCTTTGCTGCAGTCAAGGTATTGAGGTTGAAGCCAGGCACCCCTAGGATGATTGAGATAGCTAAGGCGATAGAATCCGGTGCTAAGGCTTTCCTCAAAAGGGAATACATGACCATTTCCATATTTGTCGTAATCTTGGCTGCTGTATTCTATCAAGTTTTCGGCTATATAACATCTTTATCATTCGTCCTTGGCGCTGTCCTTTCTGCTACGGCTGGGGCAATAGGAATGTTGATTTCTGTGAAAGCTAATGTCAGGACTGCTAATGCT
This sequence comes from archaeon, assembly GCA_035289185.1. GTDB lineage: Archaea > Aenigmatarchaeota > Aenigmatarchaeia > CG10238-14 > SCSR01 > DATDXT01. Next base: position 2,604 of record DATDXT010000046.1, read on the forward strand.
GCATCTCGCGGATTGTCATATGCTTTGAGGGCTTCCTTCCTAGGTGGAAGTGTAACTGGTTTCGCTGTTGTTGGTTTAGGTCTTTTAGGTGTTTCCGTCTTATACTTTTTCTATCCAAATCCTATGCAGATAATAGGATTCACTTTCGGAGCCAGCTTGATAAGTCTTTTTGCAAGAGTGGGCGGAGGTATTTTCACCAAAGGAGCTGACGTAGGAGCAGACCTTGTTGGAAAAGTGGAGAAAGGAATACCAGAAGACGACCCAAGGAATCCTGCAGTCATAGCTGACAATGTTGGCGATAATGTCGGTGACTGTGCTGGCATGGCGGCTGACCTTTTTGAATCTTATGTTGTAACAATAATCGCTGCTCTGCTTTTGGGACTCGCATCCGGAAATCTCATACAGCCTTTCTTAATGAGCGCAATAGCTATTTTCGCATCAATCGTCGGGACATTCTTTGTCAAGACAAATAAAGCGGAATCAAGTGCTATATGGAATGCACTTTACAAGAGCATCCTAGTCACATCTTTGGTGGCAGGAATAGGATTCTTCGGCCTGTTCTACTATCTGAACCAGATGAACTTTTTCTACGTCTCTTTGATGGGATTGCTTACGACAGTCGTAATTGGATTTTCAACAGAACACTACACTGGCAGAGACAAGAAGCCTGTAAGAGAGATAGCTGAGATGTCAAAGACGGGGGCTGGCACCAATATAATAGCTGGTATCGCAATTGGCATGAAGAGCACTTTAGTTCCAGTAATCATGATTTCACTTGCAATACTTGTTTCTTATTATTTCGCTGGCGTTTATGGAATAGCACTTGCAGCAGTAGCAATGCTTTCAACAACAGGCATCGTAGTTGCAGTGGATTCTTTTGGT
>DATDXT010000047.1:0-16113 GCA_035289185.1 archaeon
CAACACAATCTAGATTTTTTAAAAGGTAAAAGAGAGACAGGTGTCCATAAAGGACAAGACGTCTATACAATTTATTTGCCTCAGAGTGAAGATGCCCAAAAACTACTTAGTGAAATTACTTATTTTATAAAAGCAAATGGAGAAAAATCAGACAATCAATAATCTACAGGAACAATTCCCAATTCCATGCAGATGCTTACATACTCATTCTTCGTGATCGGTTCGCATACTTTGCAGGCCTGTATCCTTGTGTTATCGCATCTTCCATATTATGAAAGAACACTCTGCCTTCCTTCTTCATTTTTATTCCTGCCGAACAATCCAATGTGCCGAAAATCCTATGTTTTTTGTTGCCGGTCAAAGTACCAAGCCTATAGCTTTCTATTATTTCGCCATCTTTCAGTATCTTGTAGGTCTTTTGCATAAAATTCAACCTAAAACTTTACCGGCCCTGTTTTTCTCTCTCGGTATCCACGTAAATGTTATTTTTCTTCCCTCTGAAAGACTCCAAACCTTTTGAGCCAATTCTCTTAATCTATCTTCTTTTATAGCGTATTCCTGTTTTAACTGCTTGACCATAAGCTGGCTATCAGATAATATGTTAATTTCACTTTCTTTATTTTCCTCTAAAGCAGCTATTACAGCCAAATATTCCGCCTCGTTGTTTGTTATGCCATCTTTTCGCAGAATTCTGGGCGGTTTGTTCGAACCAACAATAACATAGCAATACTTGCCAGTTTTACCAGAACCATCTGTGTGCACGTCCATGATATTAATTGTAGGTCAATATTTAATTAATGAAAACGTTAGTGATAAACTTCAAAACCTATGAAGAAGCGACTGGAAGGAATGCTGAGACTTTGGCCAAGATATGCAGAGATGTTTTAAGAGAAAATGATGCTGAAATAATAGTCTGTCCGCAATATGCAGATTTGAAGATGGTTTCCAACTTCGGTGTGAAAGTTTTTTCACAACACATAGATCCAGTATTGCCGGAAAAGAACACTGGCGCGATAACAGCATTGTCTGTAAAGAGTTCAGGAGCATTCGGCACTTTACTGAACCACTCTGAAAAGAAGCTGACTCCTGCTCAGTTGAAGCAATGTGTAAGTATAGCTAAGGATTACGGCTTGACTGTCTTATGTTTCACCAAAGATTTGAAAGAGACCAGAGAAGTCTTGAAGTTAGAACCTGACATGATAGCTTACGAGCCCGCAGAACTGGTTGGAAGCGGAAAGTCTGTCTCAAAGAACAAACCAAAGACTCTAGCAAGCTTTGTCAGACTTGTAAGAAAAACAAATCCTAATGTAAAAGTTTTATGCGGCGCAGGAATAAGCAATGGAGACGATGTAAAAAAGGCGATTGAATTCGGCGTAGATGGAGTAGCTTTGTCATCAGCATTTGTAAAGGCAGCAAACCCCGAATATCTGTTAAAGGAAATCGTAAGTTCTCTCAAATAGATTTTATCAAATCAGTTTTAGTCAATAAACCAACAAGCTTGTCGTTATTGTCTACTACAGGAAGTCCAGCTATATCGTTTTTAATCATGATTTTCACAGCATCGCTTACAGCATTGTTCATCCCTATTATAATCACATCTTTGCTCATTACATCATCCACGTTTATCTCTCTCAATTTGTTGAACCATTGAATGCCTTTCGAAACTTTCCTGAACATTCCCAAGAAGTTGGCAATGTCGCCTTCTGTTATAACACCTACAATCTCGTCCTCGAAAGTCACAAGAATCCTCTTGATGTCATTATCAAGCATAAGCCTTCTCGCATTCAAAAGGCTTGATCCCTGTTTCAGGCTGACTATCTTCCTTGTCATGAACTCGGAAACAGGAGCAGATGAGTTTTCCAAAGATTTTATAAGATCAGTCTTGGTTATTATGCCAATTATCTTCCCAGAAGTATCAGTAACTGCAAGGCTGCTTATCTTCTCACTTCTCATTGCATTTGCAGCTTCATTTATGTGAGCTTCTTGGTCTATTGTCTTCAGCTTGTCCGAGTAGGCAGAGGAAACATGCAGATGTGCATCGCTTATAGGCCTATCTTCCAACCTGCCCATCCTATCAGAAATATCCCTTTCTGTTATGATGCCAACAATATCATCCTTCCTTTTGACAAGCAGTCTTGAAATGTCATTCTTTTTCATTATTTTCATGGCATTCCTGAGATTGTCATTCGTATCTATGACAATCAATTTGGTGCTCATCATTTCTTTTACTCTCATAACGACCGCTCTTAAACCTATTAAAGGTTTATCCTTTAAATATAACTTTAATAAACCTGAAAAAATAAAGATGATATACGTATGGGAGAATTGCACAGAAGACTGTCAGCAAGAGTATTGAAGGTAGGAAAGTCCAGAGTATGGATAGACCCATCAAAGCTGGAAGATGTAGGCAAAGCCATAACTGCTACAGACATAAGGAAACTCATCAAGAAGAATGTTATCAGAGCTATTCCTGCAAAAGCACATAAGACAAGGGAACTCGTGAAGCATAAGAAAGGACCTGGAAAAAAGAAGGGTGCAAAATATTCTATCGTGACCAGGAAGGAAAGATGGATTAACACTGTCAGACCGTTGAGGAGTATGCTGAATGAGTTGAAGGAAGATAAGAAGATAGACAATAAGACTTATAGGAACCTTAGAGGATTGGTTAAAGGTGGAATGTTCAGAAGCAGGTCACACTTGAAGATCTACTTGGAACAGCATGGTATATTGAAAGAGTGATTTTTATGGTAGAGACACCTTTGTACAAAATGAAGTTCAAGAGAAGGACTGAAGGAAAGACCAACTACGTGAGAAGGCTGAAGATGCTCAAATCCGAGTCTCCAAGACTGGTCGTAAGGAAGACACTCAACTATATTATAGCACAAGTTGTGGAGTTTGGACCTAAGGGCGACAAGACGATAGTCTCAGCCAACTCGAAGGAATTGAAGAAGATGGGATGGAGGCTTTCATGCGACAATGTGCCTGCAGCTTATCTTGTTGGATTGCTTGTAGGCAGAAGGGCAAAGGCGAAAAACATAGCAAACGTAAACTTGGATGCAGGACTTTATACTTCAACCAAAGGTTCAAGGGTATATTCAGTAGCAAAAGGAGTAGTAGATTCTGGATTGAACATGCCGATAGATGCAGAGATGTTCCCTTCAGAGGAAAGGATAGAGGGAAAGCACATATCTTTTATGGGAGATAAAGTAGCGCACTTGAGCGAGGACTTGAACACAGTCAAACAGAAGATATTGAGGTGGGAATAGATGGCAGAAGAGCAAGTTGTTCCAACAGACTTGACAGTGCCAGCTGAAAACAAACCAGTCGAAACACCTAAACAATTGGAAGAGATACCGACTGAGAGAAGGCCGGATGCAATAGGAAACTGGATACCAAAGACTTTGTTGGGAAAAGCTGTCATGGAAGGCAGGATAAAGGATTTGACTGAGATTTTAAAATCAGGGAAGAGGATAAGGGAAGCCGAGATTGTAGATAGCTTGATGCCTGGTTTGAAGAATGAAATCATACTTATCGGTGGAAGGACAGGAAAGGGTGGAGGCATAGAGAGGATTCCTATAAGAACAACAGCTACTATGACCAAGTCTGGAAGAAGGTTTACGATGAATGCTTTTGTAGTTGTAGGAAATGAGGATGGGATTGTCGGCATAGGGAAGGGAAGTTCACCTGAAAGCAGAAATGCAGTCAACAAGGCTGTAAGAAACGGGAAGCTCAATTTGTTGATTGTTAATCGTGGTTGTGGTAGCTGGGAATGCAGGTGCGGTACAGGACATTCCATACCTTACAAGACCAGTGGTGGGGCAGGATCGGTGAAAGTAGAGTTGAAACCAGCTCCTAAAGGCGTGGGACTCGTGTGCAATGATGAGATGAAGAAAATCTTCAGGCTGGCTGGAATAAAGGACATATGGATAAAGAACTTTGGCAATACTGGCATGAGGATAAATTCCATTTCTGCAATTTACAATGCTCTGAAGAACCTGAACATTTACAATAAATGATACCTGAGAAATTCTAGTGCTAAATCTAGTAAAACAAAATAAAAGGATTTCCTCGATTTTAACCTGTCTTCAAGGAAACCTTTAAACCCATATCAATCGTTATTTCTTTGCCGTTAAGAACTTCTACACCGAACTTGCTGTCCTTGATATCGACTCGAAGATGCTTGAATGATTGAGTCAAGTACTTCTTCGTGTCTTCAAAGTTGTTCAATAGCTTGTCCTGTATTTCTGTTGCAAGTTTCTTCAAATCCTCGGCATTAAAATTCGCTTTGATTGGATTGTTCTTCTTCGCTGCTATTTTACCCACCTCCATTTAAATATTAAAGCTATAATAAAATAAACAATTGCAACTATTAAAAAAGCAATGTTTTTGACAAAATAGTATTCTAAATAACCTTCCAATGCAAATCCCAGGAACATCAGACCGAAAAACGTGAACCATATAGTCAATACGATAGGCACTATTGTTTTTACTACCTCTTTGCCTGCACTGGCAAATAACGATTTTATCAATGGCAGTATGAATGATTGAACTGATGTCTTTTTCTTCTTGGCCATAAACTTAATTTGTCCAGTTAATTAATTTAACCTTTTACCAATAGGAGTAGTCACGACCGTCTTTGATCTTGGCCTCTATCTCTATGAAGTCCGTAAAACCAACATCCCTGATCTTCTGCATAAGCTGTATTTCTATCTGGAATATTCCTGTAGTGTCGTTCATCTCGACAACTATCCTTACAGGCTTCTTCTGCCCTTTTATTATCTCCACACGTTCTATCGACAATGCTGAAAACTTGTGTATGTCAGGCTTGGATATCTTGTACGGGACTCTTGCCCTGCCTTTTGTCATGTCTGTGCCATCTGCTGTCGCGATTATCTTGGATTCTATGCTCGTCGAAGTATAACTGCCTAGGTGGCAAAGTACACATTCCATAACTATAGCTCTTATCCTTACAATCTTCTCCAAATTGTCCTTGTAAACGGCCTGAAGGAATCTAGTCATCATATCTTTAGAAACTATGACGCCGAGTATGTCGTGTGATTTTCTTGAAATGCTCATTCCAGTGTCATGCAAATACGCACCAATCATAAGAGCAATCCTGACGTCTTCGCTATCACCAATCTCATCAATAATCACGTTTCCCTTTGTGCCATTTTTTTCAAGGATGCCATAAATCTTCAAAGAATTCAACAATGTTACTTTTGCGTGTATCCTGCCATGGTCATTGTATCCCATCCTGCCTATGGAAATCTTGTTTGCCTGCTCCAAAGTGTCAGACAACTCAGGATCTTTCTCCATAATGTCCCATAGTTTTTTGCATTTGGGGAATCCCTTTATCTCAGAAACAACGTCTTCATCAAGCTTATTTTCGACAACCATGATTAATTGTTGGTTTTCTCTAGTTTAAAATATTTTAATACTATATTGTAATAGCTGATTGGATGGAAACTGAGGATAGAATCAATTTTGTAAAGGTGGCAGAAATCACCAAGGACCAGAAGTCTGCCAGCATAATGGCAAGAGTCTGCAACTTCTCGAAGATAATAGATTTTGACAGGAAAGACGGAAGCAAGGGGAAAGTTGTAAATGTCTATCTGAATGATGGCACAGGAAGCATTAGATTGGTTTTGTGGGATAGGCAAGTAGCCGCAGTGGATGAAGAGAGGATAAAGATAGGAGATGTCATACAGATAGTAAATGCGACTGTAAGAGAAAGTCTGTTCGATGCGGGATTGGATGTAGTTCCAGGAAGATACACTTCTGTCAACCTCGTCGAAGAGGGAAACCACAATATGCCAACCTTGGAGGAGATCAATAAAAGATTCATCGCGACTTCAGTTTCAAGACAAGAGATAAAGAATCTTGTTCCAGGAATCTTTGAAGTCAGGGGAACTGTCGTGCAGGTAGTTAAAGGAAAATATCTTTTCTATACATGTTCTTTGTGCGGAAGCAAGATGATGAACGACGGCACATCTATGAAGTGTTTGGAACATGGTGATGCTACTCCACAACCTGAGATTGTTTTCAACACTGTGTTGGATGACGGGACAGACAACATAAGATCCGTATTCTTCAGGAGTGTGGCAGAAAATATTTTAGGAATGGACACGGATTCGTTTGCGTCAATGAACGATGATGAGAAATTGAAACTTATAGAGCAGAAACTTCTTGGAAACGAGTTTATAATAACTGGAAAAGTGAAGAGGAATGAGATGTTTGACAGGAAGGAGCTGATTGTGAGCAAAATTGAAAATTTAAATGCTTTAGAGGAGAGTAAAAGATTAGTGGAGGACATAGAGAGAGTGAGGTCTGATGGCTAAGAAGGAATTTATTCTGGAAGACTTACCAGGTGTAGGAGGAAAGATTGCTGACAAGTTGAGAGAAGTCGGTCTGACAGACCCGATGGCAATCGCAGTAGCTTCACCGACAGAGATGGCTGCTATAGCTGACATAGGCGAGGCCCAAGCGGCAAAAATAATCAATTTTGTAAGAGAGAGTTTGGATATAGGATTTTTAACAGCAGACAAGATTCTTGAAAGAAAGTTGCAGGCATTGAAGCTTACGACAGGATCGAAAGCATTTGATAATATTCTTGGCGGCGGTATAGAGACGCAGGCAATAACCGAGACTTACGGCCAGTTCGGATCTTCTAAAAGCCAGCTTGCATTCCAGCTTGCAGTAAATGTCCAGCTCCCTATTGAGAAAGGCGGATTTGCAAAGAATTGTATGTTCATTGACAGCGAAGGAACTTTCAGTCCAAATAGGATAGTCAGCATAGCAAAGCATTTGAAGCTGGATCCAGACGAGACATTGAAGAATATTTTTGTCGCAAGATCATTCAACACAGAACATCAGATACTTCTTGCAGAGAAAGCATCAGACATGATAAAAGAGAAAAACATAGGATTGGTAATTGTAGATTCATTGACATCGCATTTCCGTGCAGATTTTGTAGGAAGAGGCGAGTTGGCGGGAAGACAGCAAAAACTGAACAGACATTTGCATCAATTGCAGAGATTGGCGGATGCATACAATTTGGCAATTTACATAACCAACCAAGTGATGTCAAGGCCAGATGTTCTTTTTGGAGATCCTACTGCGCCTATCGGCGGTCATATTCTAGGACACATGTCCAATGTCAGGATTTATCTGAGAAAAGGGAGGGAAGGTACAAGGATAGCCAGGATAGTTGACGCTCCTAACTTGATGGAAGCAGAAGCAGCATTCAAGATAACTGAAAATGGAATAGATGATGTAGAAGAAGAGAAGGAAAAGAAAAGCAAGAAATAGTTTCGTATCCTATCATTCATTATGAACAGAGTAGTGAAAGATTTTGTTTCATGGAATGAAAAGATTATACCTGAGAGTTTGGTTGTGGTTGCCAAACTATTTGAAGAAAAAATCGATTTGAAGCAAGATGTTTTTGATGGCAGTATTTCATATGATAAACTATATGCATACAGGGATGTTGAACAATTTTCTTACAAGACTTATTCAGGAAACATAGTTCAATACCACATAGGATATTTCAATGAGCGTAAGACATGCAATGCTAAAAGATGCACTACAAGACTGTACTTCGAACCTCAGATACTTTTTAGTTATACATATTTGGACAATGATTTGGACGATAAAAATTTCGCATATATTCAGTATTTGAGCAAAGACAATTCATTCAGTAATGTGAAATTAAAGAAATTGTTGAAACAGAAAGATTCCAGGTTAATAGAAGTAGATTCTAAGGAAATGTATGTTATACGCTATCAGGCCAGCCAGAGCGGTTTTTTAAAATACGTGAAACAATAAACTTATTTAAGTTTTCTTAATTCAAACATTGTTCAGATAGATATGGAGATAATCAAACAAGGAGCAGAAGCACTGCTATATCTGGATGTATTGGACGGACAAAAGGTTCTGGTCAAAGATAGGATTAAAAAAAATTACAGAATATCCGAGATAGATGACAAACTGAGGAAGACCAGGACAAAAAGTGAAGCAAAGCTTATCACAGACGCAAGGAAATGCGGAGTGATGACACCACAGATACTTGATGTGGATGAAAAGAATTTCAAGATAACCATGGAATTCATAGAAGGCACTAGGGTAAAGGAGTTTTTAAGTTCATCAGATGTTAAAGATTCAGAGAAAATTTGCTACGAGATAGGAAAAGACATTGGAAAGATGCACACGAACGACATAATACATGGTGACCTGACTACAAGCAATATGATTCTGAAGAACAACAGAGTTTATTTCATAGATTTTGGACTGGGGAGTTTTTCCAAGAGGATTGAGAATAAAGCAGTAGATTTGAACCTTTTATACGAAGCATTGAGGTCCACACATTTCAAAATCCTAGATGCTTGCTGGAAGAGTGTAATCAGAGGATACAGTGAAGAGTTTCCTAAGTCAGAAGAAGTGATCAAGCAGATAGCAGAAATAGAAAGAAGAGGAAGGTATGCTTCAAAGGAAATAGGTTAGAAGCCGAAAATCTTGAAGAACTTTCTCAAAGAATTCCTGTCTTCATTCGTGTAAAAATGTCTTTGTGCTATTCTATGTGCAAGTCTGTTCATCTCTTTTGATGCAGACGAACCAGAATTAAAACTGACAGCAGGAGTCTTTCTGGCAATGCTTTTGGATATAGTCGAATCTTCTGGTATTGCAGCTATTACAGGCAACCCGAGCATCTCCTCCACTTCTTTGATTGAAAGTTCGTGCGATGCCCCTCTAATCCTGTTTACTACGATGCCCAAGACCTTCTTGTATCTTTTTGTAGCGTGTTTTATCGTCTTCAACGCATCGGTCACACTTGGCATGTCAGGATTCGTGATTATTATTATTTCATTTGTCGAATCGATTGCAGTCTTCGTGTCCTCTCCCAACCCAGCAGGAGAATCCAAGAGTACAAAATCAAACTGGCTTAAAAGTTTCAAAACAACACCGCCCAATCTTTCATATTTTACATTCTGCAAACTGTTTACAGATATGTTGCCTGGAATGATTTTGAATCCCAAAGGATGAGGATACATCGCTCTTTCTATCTTCTCCTCTCCTCTCAACACATCATGCAAAGTCCTAGCCACAAGATGCATGCCAAGATGTATTCCAAGATTAGGAGTAGTCAGGTTAGCATCCACTGCCACAGTCGCGTAACCCATGTCCGCCAATGACGCAGCCAAGTTAGAGGTAAGAGTAGTCTTGCCTACACCACCCTTTCCGCTGGTGATAAGTATGCATCTTCCCATAGTTAACTATTTGTCGCGTATCTTTATAGTTTTTAAACTTTTACTGCAATATCTAAATTAATGGAATATAGAAGTGTTGTTTTTTCTGGACTGCCGGCATCAGGAAAATCTACTCTATCTGACAGATTGCATGAACTTTATGGTTGGCCAGTTTATTCTATAGGCGGACTTTGGAGAGAAAAGTACGCAGAGCTCTATCCTAATAAAAAGATTTCATTCGAGGACTATTGGAAAAGTACTAGCCGTGAAGATAATTTGAATATGAATCTTGTAGCCAAGGAAATTTTCAAAAAGGGAAATGTTATAGGCGACAGCAGATATGCAATCTATTGTAAAGATTCACCGGAAATATTGCTTGTACTTGTAGTTGCTGACTTGGATGTCAGAGCGGATAGGGTCTTTAACCATATCAGATATCAGGGAAAATCTCTGAAAGAAGTTAAACATATTCTTAAAAAACGTGAAGCTGATGAAGTTGCGGTAGGAAAAGAATTGTTCGGTAAAAGCTATGACTATAGAAATCCCATACATTATCATCTGACAATAAACTCTGGAGTCCTTACAGTCGAACAAGAAGTATCTTCTGTCAGGAACTTGTTGGAAGGTATAAACTTCAAACCGACCAATATTTCTTCGTCTTTATGAAATTCTTCTCTGCATCTAAAATATCCCTGAACAATTCATCCTCATCCCTATGATATTTCACCAGAACTCTTACTGCAGTAGTCGGTCCTATTCCTTTTCCAGACAAAACAATTGCAGCATTCCTTTTGTAAGTCATGAAAATATCTGCTTTCCTCCTCATCATCTCGTATTTCTTCGATTCGGCATCGTCCTTGAACGTTCCTTTCATCCCATTCTTCACTATCTTCAACAAGTTATCTTCAGTCCTCTTCATAGAAGCCAGCATTATTGACTCGCATTTCATGCATTTTATATCGTCTGTAATATTTTTAACATTGAAAGTCTGTTCCCAATTTCCGCAGTTCATGCAAACGAGCTTCAACTTTGAGTTCAGTACCCTTTTCTTGAAAAGTTCGAACAGTTCTTTCTCGGGCTTGCCTGAAGATATAAGTTCAGAAAATCTTTCAGCCATGCCAGCTTTGCCTATAGGAGACAATCCTCTTTGAACTTCCAATTTCACTTTCCCAGACTGTACGTCTTTCAATAGACTTGTTGCTCTTTCTATGTCCAGTTTCTCCGTTTCCAGTTCTTTCAGCGTCTCTTTGTAGATAGGGCTCCCGACATATTCTTCGATTATCTTTTTCATTGTAACCTTGCCGAACTCGGCATCCCTTGAGATCGCACCGAACCTTTTTGCAACATGTATGAATTTCCATTCAAACAATTCGCTCTTCGACAGGCTCAACTCTATGTAACTCTGCAGATGGTCGGGATAAGTTTTCATCAACGTTTCTTTTATAAGTTCCACACAGCTTTCCTGCGTATCCAAGATTATCCTGTAGGGATCGGTCTTCAACCCGACAGTTCCTATCCTTGTAGACAAAAGAGAAGTTATCAGCCTGCCAAGAGTCTCGTTCACATTAGTTCCAAAGCAAGAATGTATTATCACAGTGTCTTCATGGTCTTCTATGAGAACTGTCTTGTCATCAGGCACTATCCACCCTTCCTTCTGTTTCTTTATCAAGTTAATCATCTCCTTTGCTGAAATCTCGTCAACAGGATATTCCTGCGTTATTTTCTCCAAAACCTTATCGTCTTTCTCATTGTCAAGAAGATTTGAAATGTAACTTCTCGTTCTGCCTACCTCTTGTGCTACTTCAAATGAAACAGGTATAAGTTCACCTTCCCATCCGGGTATAGAAGCTTCTGTGTCGTTTGTAGGTTCTACTGTGACCTTGTCGTTTTCAACAGACAGTATCCTCCAGGGCTGGCCTTTGACTATGAATGTAGTTCCAGTCTCTCCGTGAAGTGCAATAAATTCCTCGTCCAATACACCAACAAAAGAGTTGTCAAGAGTGTTAAAAATTCTGTATTGTTTTATTGTTGGAATCGTAGACAACTGCTCGAAATAGTAGGCGAAACCTCTGCTCCTTTTCTTTATACCATTGTCCAAAAACACAAGACCAAGTTTTTCCATCTGCTTGCACACGTCTGTGAACTCTGCATAGCTAAGATTCCTGTAAGGATAAGCCTTTTTTAAAATCTGGAACGCATTTCCCATTTCTATATTTCCGAAATCAAATGTGAGTCCTATTATCTGGTGTGCCAGCACATCGTAAGGTTTTTCAAAGCTGGAAATCTTCTCTAAGTCTCTTTGTAAAGACTTCTTTGCAATAGCGCAAGACTCGAATACATCATCCACATCAGTCACGATTATCAATCCTTTGCTGACCTTAGTCATTGTATGTCCCGATCTTCCCACTCTCTGCAATGCCTGCACTACTCTTCTCGGAGACATGTATTGAAGGACAAGATCAACACTACCGATATCTATTCCAAGTTGCAGACTTGAGGTGCATACAAGACCTTTTATCAGTTGTGATTTGAAATCCTTTTCAGCATTTATCCTGACATCTTTGCTCAAGCTGGAATGATGTATGCCTATAGGAAAATTTTCATCTACATTCTTTATCCTGGATGTGAGTATCTCTGCAAAATCTCTTGTGTTGGTGAAAACCAGAGTAGATTTGGAACTTTTTATATAGTCCATGATTATCCTGAGCCTCGCAGCTGCATCCTTGTTGATGAAAGACCTTTCTGCAACTATGTTGTCGGACATAACAGGTCTGGGACTTATGACTTTTATGTCTATCATCTTGTCCGCATCCGATTCTATTATTTCTACAGGCTTGCCCCCGGAAAAGAAGCCCGCAACCTTTTCAGGTTCGCTAACAGTCGCACTCAGCATTATCAATTGGAAATCTCCGCAAAGTTGTTTCAACCTTTCCAATGCCAATGACAGCTGAACGCCACGTTTGCTTGTAAATATCTCATGCACTTCATCTATGACTACAAACTTTACATTCCTAAGATGTTCCCTTATCTTCTTTCCTGTCATCGTTGACTGAAGCATTTCTAGTGTAAGAATCAGCATGTCGTTCGGGAATTCCTGCTGCTGTTTTCTTTCGTAAGGAGTCGTATCTCCATGCCTTACTCCTATCTCCATGTCCAAATCCTTTCCCCAACTCAAGAAATGTTCTATGATGTCCCTGTTCAAGCTCTTCATCGGCGTTATGTACAGTATGCTCATCGGATTGTATCCTTCCTTCAGCCAGATGTTGAAGACTGGCACAAGAGCTGCCAATGTCTTGCCACTGCCTGTAGGAGAAATCAAAAGCACGTTGGATTTGTTCAATATCTTTTCAAGAGACTGTCTCTGTATGTCTGTAAAACTTTCTCTCCCCTCCTTTTTCAGTAACAATTTTATCTTTGAGTTAAGCTTTTGATACAGATGATCATTTTTGAAAGAGTTATCACTAACCACGGCAGGAGTATATATACCGTCTTTTATTTCTTCATTTTGCATAAATGCTAATCATGAAGAATCGAGCTATACTTAAGATAATCGAGATGCTTTATAAATCTTACGAAGTGGATGTGAGGAAAGAGAAACCGTTTGAAGTCCTGATCCATGGAATACTTTCTGCAAGGACGAAAGACGAGACAACTTATCCTGCGCAGAGGAGATTATTGAAGGTAGCAAATACGCCACAGAAACTGATGCAGTTGCCTGTAAAACATATAAGAGATTTGATTTATCCAGTCGGTTTCTACAGGACGAAAGCAAGGCATTTGAAGAAGACCTGCAAAATTTTGGTGGATAAGTTTAACAGCAAGGTTCCTAACACCAGAGAAGAGTTGAAGACACTGCCAGGTGTCGGAGGGAAGATAGCAGACATAGTTTTGCTGTTCGGTTTCGGCAATGAGGTCATACCTGTGGATTCGCATGTGGCATGGGTAGCTAAGCAGCTGAAGTGGACGGATTCAAAGCAGCCGGAGAAGGTAAGAGAAGACTTACACAAGATAATACCTGAGAAGATGAGGCCTTTCATAAACCAGTTGCTTGTAGAACATGGGAAGAAAGTCTGCAAGACAGGCAGGCCCAAATGTCAGATCTGTCCTGTGGAGAAATATTGTCCGAGTTCTAGGCTGAAAAATACATTTATGACTATCCACAAAAAAATAAACCTTTAAGCAATATAAAACAGAGAAGACTTATTAGTAATAAATGATAAACTTAAAATTAAGCAGAAAAGGATTTCTTAAATTATCACAAGGTGGTGGTGCATCGTGGCAGGGATGTGGTCTCAACAGTACTCAGACTTATATATCAAGCTCGCCCCAAAGACTTGTTATAGTTGGAAATAGTTCAATTTCTAGTGGTGCTGCTAATTTTGTATTTGGTAAATGTGTGACTTGTAATGGAGCACCTGCATCTACAGGATCAATAGGATTTAGTTCTGGCAAGTTCTCTCTTTTCATAAACAATTCAGTGATAGCTTCTGCAGGAACAGCTTCGACTGCGACAATGTATAGGATGGAACTGATGCAAAATTCAAGCACAGGACACAGATTTAAAGTCAATGATACTGGCGGGATGTTCAATGCAACTACATTGATAAAAGATTATGCAGATGCGACTAATCTCAACAACTTGCCATATAGCATACAAACAGTAGATGCAAATATAGATATTTATGTAGATTATTTCTTCGTTGCGAATTGGACAAGTGCAGAACCAACAGTTTCTATAGGAGACCAACAAACAATTAACGTTACCCAAAACATGAAAAAATTTTTATATATGAATCAAAATGCTACAATTAACGTTACGTTTAATCCAGCAGATAATGCTACAAGTGTAAGTACTCAAATATTCTATTTAAACTATGATAACAACCAATGGCAATTATATCAAACAATAACAAATAGTTTTTATAAAAGACTTGGAAACGGTATTCACCAAGCAAATTTTACTGTAAATAAAACTTTAGGGCAATATGCTGCCAACACCACTGTTGTAATCCCGCCATTAAATGAAACCATCACATTATCTAATATGTTTAACGTCACCTATCAAGAATTTTATAATTTCGTTAATAGTTTCCCAGAATTTTCTAGATTTGTTGATGCTTTCTGCGGAGGTTGTGTCAGTGGCTGATTTCAAATTACAATTTAATTTTTTATTGTTAGTGATGATAACGTCCATTTTTTATCTTATTAGCAATACTATTGCGACAAACTATGATATATCTCTTATATCCATTTCTTACGGTGCCGCTAATGGGGTTACTTATATTTCATATTACCCCTTCCCACAATTCAGCAACGGAACATATTATCACAATATAACTTCACCCATTTACATACAGCCGCCTGGTAGCGTATGGACAGGAAGTCTTGATGTGACTTTTAATTTCACAACTGATTCAAACGGAACTTATTACATCTATTTACCAAAACAATGTAAATACAATCAAAGCTATTGTGGAGATTTTGCTATACAATCAGGGTCACTTCCCACTAATGTTTTAATTGATGGCATACAGACAGTAACTAACGCCGAATGGAACATACTAGATACTTTGTTATTACCACTTACAGATATAAACAGTCCAATAAATCTGAATTCAGGCCAACATACAATACAAATTAATTATGGAAATTACGCTCGTGGTTATAGATATGACAAATTAGTTCTTGTCCGTCCAATCTCCAACTTCTGCAGTGACAGTATCTGTGACAGTGTAGGCAGCTACATAGAAACCTATCAATCATGTCCGTCAGTCTGTACAAACTGCAATGACAGCAACAACTACACATACGATTACTTCAACTACACAACACAGCAATGCAATCATTCAAACATAACATGTCTGACTAATACAGACTGCAACGACAACAATGCATCCACTACTGACACATGCAACAATCCAGGAGCAGTGTCATCCTACTGCACGAATCCACTAGGTCTTAACGTATGCGGCAACAGCCTTTGCGAATGGAACGGCAACAGCGAGACATGCAATTCCTGCCAGTCGGACTGCAGTTGCACATCCAGCCAGCAATGCTCAATCGTGCAGAATTCCACCTACAATAATTATTCATGCATCGCATCTGCCAGCGATGCTCCAGCTTCAAATCCACCATCCACGCCAACATCATCAGGCTCATCTCCGACATCATCCTCATCACCAATCCAGCCAGGTGAAACAAAACAAGTGACAATACAGCCCACACAAAGACCAATATCACCAAGCCTGGCAGTACCTTCAATACTGCAATCATCACTGACACTAAACTTCACAATAGACAAGACAGTTACTGCAGATGACCTTACCAGAGTGAAGATAGGAATAAATGACTCATTGAACATAGCTGCAACAGCGCAGCCTATAGACAAGATAACCAACATCCAGATGACAAAGTCGGGCAATGACGTAGTCTATTCAATTGAAGGAACAAACAGGGGAAGATTCCTTTTCATCTCTGTGGATGTCCCAAGCAAGGTCGTGCTTGATGCAAGCAACGGCAGCATAATATCTGTGGAAAGCAGTACTGCGGCAAGCGTTGTATTGGACAAGATTATCAATTTTCTAGAGTTCTGGAAGTAAGAATTTCTACTATTTAAATTTTAACTCCTTAATCCAAAAGTATGAAGTCGTATGTTTTGCTGATACTTGCAATAGCTTTCTTCGCATCCGCATCATATGTTCTTATTTCAAGTCCGCATCCCACCATCATAACAGGTTTCTTTGTTGGACAGAGTGATGCTAAATCGTCAGATTCTAAACAGACAGATATAATAGCACAATTGACATGTCCAGCTTCTTGTGATGATGGAAACAGATGTACGACAGATTATTGCAGTGATAAGACTGGTTAT
>DATDXT010000048.1:0-6338 GCA_035289185.1 archaeon
TAGAGTTATTGATAAGGAAAATTTATTGGATGAGGCTAAAAATCTTGCGAAGAAGATAAATGAGAACAGCCATAATGCTGTAAAGCTGGCCAAGAGTGTTTTGAATGGAAGCTTCAAGGCCCCCGGTTACAATTTAGAAAAGAATGCTTTCGCTGAATGCTTCAGTCATCCGGACCAGAAGGAAGGCATAGGAGCATTTTTAAACAAGAAAAAACCTAAGTTCAAGTGAAAATCATGAGAGATGTGTTTATAGTAGATGCTGCAAGAAGTCCCATCGGAAAATTTCTAGGTTCATTGTCAGGCTATTCGGCGACACAGATTGGAGCCGAAGTTGTAAAAGCATTGCTTAAAAGAACCAAGGTAAAGAGCCCGGATGTAAACGAACTTATAACTGGAAATGTTATTTCAGCAGGCCTCGGACAGAATCCAGCAAAGCAGGTGGTCAGATATTCTGGCATGCCGGACGAGATACCGACAACCAATGTAAACAAGGTCTGTGCATCCGGTCTGGAGGCAATCGATAATGGATTTTTGAAGATAGCTTCTGGCAGAGCCGATGTGATTATAGCCGGTGGTGTGGAAAGCATGTCCAATGCTCCTTATTCTGTCAAAGGAAGAGATGTACACAAAATTGGGAACATAAGTCTTAATGATTTTGTAGAAAAGTTGAAGCAAGCTGGAAAAGATTTGACAAAGATGGAAGTCGTGGATGAGATGGTAAATGCTGGTCTGTGGGACTGTTATGTCAACTTGCATATGGGAACACTTGCAGAAAAGATTGGAGAAAAATACAAGATATCGAGACAGGAACAAGACAAGTTTGCTGTTGAAAGTCATAGAAAAGCGGCAGATGCTATTGACAAAGGAAAGTTCAAAAAAGAGATCGTGCCTATAAAGTTGCCTGATGGTAGGATTTTTGAAGTGGATGAGGGGGTAAGAAAAGACAGCAGCCTGGAAAAACTCGCTGGATTAAAACCTGCTTTCAGACCAGATGGCACTATAACTGCAGCCAATGCTTCGCAACTAAGCGATGGAGCTTCTTTTGTTGTACTTATGTCTGAACAAAAAATGAAAGAATATGGATTGAGACCTCTTGCTAAAATAGAAGGATATGCTGCATCCGGCAATGACCCGACATGGTACGGACTTGCACCTACACCGGCAATCAGAAAAGTCTTGGAAACAACTAATCATACTTTGAACCAGATAGATTTAATTGAATTGAATGAAGCTTTTTGCGTACAGGCTTTAGGTGTCGTGAAAGAACTTGGGATTGATGTCAGCAAACTTAATGTCAATGGTGGCGCGACTGCTTTGGGACATCCTATCGGAGCTACAGGAGCCAGGATACTTACGACTTTGATTTATGCGATGCATGACAGAAACAAAAAATTAGGATTAGCTGCTTTATGCCATGGTGGTGGCGGAGCTGCTGCTATGGTCATTAGTAAAATTTAATAAATAGTTTCTGGGTTTATTTCTTCTGCACAAATTTACTGTAGCTGATCAATGCGCCCATAGCTTTTACCGCTCTTTCTGGAGAATCATATACGGGTATGCCTTTGCTTTCCAATGACTTTATCAGCTTGATGCTAAAATCGCTTCCAGTAGAAAAGACGATTATTGGTTTGCCGTACATCCTCATGCTGTCAATTGAATCGACAACCGTAGTTTCGAGAGTTGGGACTTGGAACATGCTTATGGCAATGATGCCGTCATATTCGCCAGATTTCAAGACTTCATCCATGACTCTTCTGTATCTTTCAGCTGTCGTATCACCCACCAGATCGATTGGATTATGCAGGCTGGCTATGTCGCCAATATCCTTGGCTATTATCTTCTTCAATTTCTCAGAAGGCTCGGGCATGTGCAATCCCACCTTCTCAGCCTCGTCAGAAGTCAGCACTCCAAACCCGCCGCCATCAGTCAAGACAGCTATCCTGTCGCCTTTGGGCAATGGCTGTAAAAATGCCTTCGAGTAATCCAGAAATTCCTCCCATGTCTTTGCCTCTGTTATTCCCAATTGTTTGAAGACTGAAGAATATACTTTGTAGCTTCCTGCCATGGAGCCAGTATGGCTGGCAGCGGCTTTTGCGCCATGCTCTGTCTTTCCACCCTTAAGCACAATGATGGGTTTTTTCCTAATGACTTCTTTTACTGTATTGATGAATCTTTTGCCGTCTTTCACACCCTCTATAAAAGCTGAGATTATCTTTGTGTTCGGATCGGTTCCCAGATAGCATATAAGGTCGCTCTCGTTTATATCAGTCGCATTCCCGTAAGATATGAACTTGCTGATTCCCATCCTGTGCTCTCCAAGTAAGTCCATCACTGTCGAGCCTACTGCTCCTGATTGGGCGATTATGCTTATGTGTCCTTTTTCAGGCATCTTCATCCTTTCCTTTGGTAAGAAGATAGTGTTCAGATTGTTGTAACTGTCATAAATTCCCAATACGTTTGGACCAATAATTCTTGTACCTGTCTTTGCTAGAAGGTCTTTCAGCTGTTTTTCTGTCTTCTTGCCTTTTTCGCCTGTTTCGCTAAAACCACCAGAGACAACTATTATCGACTTCACTCTCTTTTCAACGCATTGTGTCACTACATCCAAGACCAGACCTACAGGAACTGCAACTATTGCCAGATCAACAGACGATTCTATATCTCTGACAGTCTTGTAGGATACTATGCCCAAAATCGAAGTGACGTTAGGATTTACAGGATATATTTTGCCCTTATAGCCGGATTTCATGATATTGCTGAATATCTCATATCCTACCTTCCCAGGTGTATGGCTCGCGCCTATAATTGCAATAGAGGCAGGAGTGAAAAAAGAGTCTAACATAACTATATATATTCTTCGAGGTTGTATTTAATCCTTACTATAAATGTTATACGTATAACAAAAACTGCATTTTCCAGCTTCTTTAAAACTACCTTGAAACATGTATGTACAGCCGTATAGTCATCTTTAAATCTGTTTCAAAACAAATTAATGTTTAGTGAGTATTATGGCAAGCCCTACAGAGACAGTTGCTAGAAACTTCCTTTCCTATGGCGTTTACGACATTATACTCTTTGCTGTTTTCGCAGCTGTCATGTATGCTGTCCTTAGGAAATCAAAGATTTTAGGTGATTCCCCAGTAATAGCAGGTATTGTTTCTTTGGGTGCAGGATTCATGTTTTTCGGCTATCCTGTCATAACAGGCAATCCAAGTCTCTTGATAAGCATGACCACTTTTTTCACACAGGCATCAATATTGGGAATAGTGTTTTTAGTCGCTTTCCTCATGGCTAGTTTCTTCTATCCAGACATGGTTGGAATACTTGCTAAGACATTCACACATAGGACTACTCTTATGGTCATGGTTTCAGTTGGATTCATACTTTTCATAACCAGCGGGCTTGTCCAGATACTATGGCAGCCTATAGTGGGTAGTGGAGGACAGAGTAACACCGGTACTGCAGGTACAAGTAGTGGTGGCGTTGCCAAGACAGGACCGAATGTTTTATTATTGGTCGCGGGCATAGCTATATTTATGATGATGATAATCATCGCGGCTGCAATAGCGAGGTCTGATTGATATGGCGACACCATTCGATTTTGTAATAACCAACCTGAAGGATTTGGGATTTTTCCAGTTCCTTTTACCGTTCATGATGAGTTCGGCAATCTTTTACGGCTTGTTAAGGAAGTCTAAAGTTTTCGGTGATCCAGAAAGGAACGTCGGGGTAAATGCTGTCGTTTCTTTGGGTGCATCTTTCATGGTCTGGGCGGCTCCTATATTACTAGGCATAGACATAAGCACAAACCTTTCACTGTTCTTCCTTCAAGGATTCAGTGCTGTATTGCTCTTTTCAATAGTCGCAGTGATAGCTACGATGTTCTTGGGAGAAGATTTGCCTGAACAGTTGAGCAAAAGATTCAAAGGCAGTCCAGCCTGGTTTTCTGTTTTCCTAATAGCAGGTATCATTTTTGCGATAATCATTTTCCTTTCCAGCGGACTGGTCGGGATATTCTTTGGTGGAACTGGTGGTACAGGAGGGGCTGGTGGGACTGGCGGTCTTTCCTCGGATGTAACATCCATGGCATTTACAATAATCATACTTGTAGTATTGCTGGGAAGTGTGGCATTTATCGCAAGATAGGACAGTAAAGTATTAAAATACAGAATAACAAACTAGTAGTAAGAAAGGTGTTAAAATGGCGGGATTTGCTGATGTAATAACTTTGTTGAAAGAAGCTGGCATATTCGACTTCTATTTTCCATTCCTTATAATGTTCGGCATCATGTATGCGCTTCTTTTCAGAAGCCAGATTTTCGGTGATGCTAAATTAGCAGACAAGGGAGGCAAAACTGCAAGAGCAGTAAACTTGATCGTTTCTCTTGGTGCTTCATTCTTTATAATGGCATATACGCCAGCAGGAATCACTTTGTCTTCATTGTTTGCTAACATGTTCGGCCAGACTCTCGTAGTTTTGCTAACTTTGCTGTCTATAGGAATGATACTCTACATGGTACTTGGCATCATGGGTAAAAAACCTGAAGATGCAATGAAAAATGTTGGGGGTAAAAAACTAATGGCAATAATTTTATTGTTCGTTGTTCTTGGTGTAGGAATATTTTTCTCCAGTGGCGGATCTGCATTCTTTCCGGGATTAAGTTCTGGGACAAGCGGTATTGGTGGTGGTGGAGCACCCAACTTAGTATTTCCATCGATTAATTTATCATCAACCGATTTGGCAATCATCTTTCTTGTTGTAGTGACAGGACTTGTTATATTCTTCGTTGCTGGTGGCAGGGATGGCAATAGTGGCGGACAGCATGGTGGAGCACAACCATAAAGAGTTTAATAATTTTCTAAACTCTCTTTTTCACTGAAATGCAATTTTCCTATAATTGCCAAACAATATGGCGGTTTCGCGAAATCAATCTTGGCTAATTCTTCCAGTTTACCATAGACAATCTTCTCATCTTCACTACCCAATCTTGAAAATACAACACCTTCGGTCTTCTTGTCTATGATCTTCTTCCCAACTTCCTTTTCCAGATCGAACAGAATCTTCACGGCTTCTCTGACAGACATGAATCTGTTCTCTTCTGCTATCATGTCCAACAAACAAAGCGTGTGCAATCCTCTTATCCTGTTTCCCAAGATTGCATTGTAGACAGAGACAGGCATAGTTCCTTTTGTCCTGTCATGGAAAGGTATTGTCACCATCTGCCCGAACTTTGGAATGTGCAACCCCGACTCGGCAACAGCAGATAATATAGACGAGCCGTGGATGATTTTAACTTCTATCTTCTCCTTTCTTGCTTCAGTCATAAGTGCTGCATGAGCTGTTGAAACCAGACAATCTCCACCAATAAGAATACCAATCTTTCTAGTTTTGGCTTCGTTTAAAATCTTCTTATAATCTTCCTCCAAATCCTTCCTTTTTACCAAACTTACATCTTTGCCTATCAACTTTTCTAGTTTAGATTTGTCAGTTTCTAATTTAGAAGTGTATATCTCAAGGAAAAGTTTATCGCATGATTTGGCAACTTCCAATGCTTTGATGCTCATGTCCTTCTCATCGTTCAGACCTATGCTTATGAAAGCAAGTGGCATATAGTTCACAATAACAAGATGATGCTTATAAAATTTAAACTATTGTCCTTTGTTCTTCCTGTTCCTTATGTTTATTGGACTATCATAATCCATGTACCAATAATCAAATAATGAAAGGCTTATCTCAGCTACTCCAAAATATGGTGCTGCTCTCAATAGAAGTTCAGGTTCATTGTGATGAATGGCGAAATAGAAGGCGTATCCACCAAATCTTAGTGGCCAGTTTCCTATTGTAGATAAATAAATTGCATCAGCTATTTTGTAGAATTTTTCTTTTGTAGTTTCTTCCATCTCTAAGACTATCCGTGCTTAGTTCCTTCTATTATTTCTTTTATTTCCCTTCTCATCTGGTTTCGTCCTTTGCTTTCATTGAAGTTTGCAAATACAACATCAGTTTTTTTTATTCCATATAACTCTGATTCCAAGTTGATAGGATGAGTCATCAACCTTTTGCTCACATCTACTTTTTTGGTTATTACTATTGTGGGAAAATATGCCCTTGCCTGAGCCATAGCAGACACAGCATTGAATGAAATTCTGGGATCATATTTCGCCCTGTTGCTCTTTATCTTCTTCCTCAGGTCTTTTACTTCAGAGTCTTTCATATCATCTGTCCTATACATGTCTTCCACTCTAGGTATATTCAGCCAAAGAAAATCAGAAATACCCATCGATCCAATATCCCTGTCTACTATCTTAACGTGCCCAGATTTCATAATTTTATATTT
>DATDXT010000049.1:0-3586 GCA_035289185.1 archaeon
AAACACCTTACCAAGGGAAAACAACCCGCTCACCACAGAAGTATCGTCATGCTGCAATGCCTTGTAGTACGGCCAGACGTATGCGATATCAAGCAAGCCAAGCAGTATGAATATAGGAAGTGTGCTGGCAGTCGGAAGCACTGGAATATGGAAAAGGAAAAGCAATGGAAGGAATGCAAGGTTCATGACCGAGGAAAATACTACAAGGTTCAAAGGATTCTTGAATATCCTGTTTACAAGCACGTTGTCTATTATGTTCGACCAGCCGTGCAACAAAGGGTTGAGCAGTGCGATAAGTAGCCAGAGCATGAATAATTATTGGATTTAAGAAGATTACATTTTAATTTTATTGAATGGTAGAATACACTATTGTTTCAAAAGGTGACCTCACGGAAAGGGTGGGATCTTTGATATTGTACAATCTGAAGAAATATGAAAAGATACTCAAACCTTGGCTAAACATAGAAGTCTTTATAGATTATTTCAAAATGCGTGCTGGCGATATTGTCGTAGAAAATATGGGCGGGGCGACAGGCCATACAGACAATGACGGAAGCAAGATAAATTTTTATGTAAATTGCAATGCAAGAGGATTCATACATGAATTGGAAAGAGCGTCAGCGCACGAACTTGCCCATGTCAAAAGATTACAGGAATTGTACCAATCTGATTCTTTATTGGATAGAATAGCATGCGAAGGAACCGCTCAATGCTTTGAAGAATATGTAATGGGCAAGATATCACCACCGTCGCGTGCAATAAACAAGTACACCGCGAGATGGATTTGGAAAGAAATAAGGAATAAATTGGACAGTACTGATTTCGATCTCTATAAAAAAATATTCTTCACCAATGGCGATAAGTATGCATATCCGCTATGGAGCGGCTACACCATTTCATACATGATAGTCAGCAAAAGGGTGAAAGAGTTGAACATGCCATGGGATGAATTATTGGCTGTGGATTCAAAGACTCTCGTAGGCAATGGATTGGACTGATGAATCTCATTTTGGCATGAAATTAAGCAGCAGGTTTCCCTTCTGCCAGTCTCTTATTATTGCCAGAGCAGTCCTTGCCTCATCCAGATTACCGCCTTTTAGAAGAAAGTTCTTCCTCCTGCATATCTGCAAAAATATCTCCTCTATATTATCCGTCTCCACCTTCACATCGTAAAACTTCTCCAGAGCCTTCTTGTTGTCGCGAAGGAACAGTTCTATTATCTTCATCGCAGCTTTCTCCGGATTTACCATCTCCTCAGGATCTATGACAGACATCAATGCTCTTTCAGTCTCATCCTTTTCTCCAAACGGCATCACGCCTGGCGTATCCAAAAATACAATATTTCCTTCAGCGGCAATCCACTGCACGCCTCTGGTCATTCCTGGGATAGGTGAAGTCCTTGCCGAAGCCCTGCCTGTAAGACGATTTATAATAGACGATTTGCCTGTATTTGGATAGCCGACAACTCCTATCTTTATCTTGCCATATTGTCTTTTTTTCCTGGCGATGTTTACGATCATCTTCTTCAGCTCCATTATGCCTTTCCCTTTTTTGGATGAGACAAACACAACTGTCCTCGACCTTGTCTTTTTCAGGTAATCTTCCTTCATCTGTTCTGTTATCAGGTCTGCCTTGTTCAAGACCAGTATGAACATCTTCATCTTCCTCTGGATCCTGTTTTCCACGCTCTTGTTCCTGGTCATGTCAGGTATCCTTGCGTCCACTACCTCAAGCAGTATGTTCGACTGGTCGATTGCATTGTCTACTGTCCTCCAAAATCCCTGCATATTTTTCACTGTTCTAGATTTGGAAGAGGATGCATTTAAGCTAAATGATTGACAGCTGTAATTTATGATGATACGCATAAGGGCGTCGCCCAATTCAAAGAAACCTAAAGTGATTAGTCTGGGAGATGATTGTTTTAGTGTAAAGATAGATGCAGTTGCAGACGAAGGCAAGGCTAACCGCAGGCTAATCGAGATTATGTCAGACCATTTCAATGTTCCAAAGAGTTCGATACGGATAACAATAGGACTGAAAAGCAAAGACAAGCCGGTGGAGATAATCCAAACAAAAAAATAGAAATTTAACCAATCAAACGACCAATCATTAATCATGCTGAAGCCAAGGGAAATAAAAAAACTGATACTCTCAATAATTGTATGCCAGCTTGCAGGAGTAATAGGTTCTATAGCCACTTTTCCGGCGCTCCCCACATGGTATGCATCACTTGTCAAACCGGCTTTCAGTCCGCCTAACTGAGTATTCGGTCCCATATGGATCACACTCTTCACGATGATGGGAATATCGCTGTTTCTTGTCTGGAATAAAAAGAACATGAATGCAATCTACATATTTTCCGGCCAGCTTTACATGAACATGTTCTGGTCCATAATGTTTTTCGGTTTCAAATCTATCTTCTACGCATTGATAGACATAATAATACTGTGGATAGCTATACTTGCGACAATAATCGTTTTCTACAAGATAAACAGGAAGGCTGCATGGCTGCTAGTTCCATACCTTGCATGGGTGACGTTGGCGACATTGTTGAATTTCTACATATGGAAACTGAATCCTGCATGAAAATTTATAACTAATTAAGCAGATTTCATTTTATGAAAAAAATAGCTACAGTAGACAAGTATTTCAAATCAATTCCGAAAGACATGCGCACTGCTCTTGAAAAACTTCGCAAGACCATCAATCCAATTCACACCAAAACATCCTATTCCAGCAGCATTGGTGAAAAAGATTGTAAAGGCTAGGATAGAGGAAAACATGTCAAAATATAATAAAAAATAAAGTGAAATCTCAATTTAAATTCTTTAACAGTTCAGATATATTTAGTGAGTAAGATGACAAATGGATATCTTTTAGAAAACCTTCTTGATGAAATAGGAATTTACGATGACATGATCGTCCTTTACAACAATAACCCTGATGCAATGAAGGCTGTGAAAAATCGAATCATAAAGGTTATAAAATATTATGGCATTACAGATATCGATCTAGAAGAGTTGGCCGATGTATATATAGGATCTGTTGTAAACGACGCAAGGACAATAGGGAATGACAGAGTTGCAATCTTCAGAAGTCTTAACTATTCCCGTGATGCAGGATGTTCTCTAGAGACCATACACTATGTATGTGAAGTGACGGTCTGATTAATCATTTACCAAAAAATTTTTCTTTCCAATAGTTAAAGAATGATTTAACCACCGATGCTGGTACATTAGCTTGTCCATTGGCTAGTAAGAGAGAAGCTTGGAATAAAATCCCTTGATAAATTTTAATCATTCAAATGTAACTTAATCATTATGCCGCTCTTCAGAGTCTACAAAGACATCTTCGAATGTGTAAAGGACTGAAGCAAGAAGATAGAAGTTAGGAACAGGTTGATTAGAGGAAGCGAAGCAGTCTTCATGTGCGGGAGGGATATAGTAAGAAAGAAGATAACAGACGTGAAGGAGTTCTCGCTGGATGACGGGGTTTTATCGCAGAAATGGAAGATGATAGTTCCTAAAGCCGGCAATGAAGACGAGGCAAAAGAAAGATTGTTGAAGATATTTCCTGATGGAGAAAA
>DATDXT010000050.1:0-4839 GCA_035289185.1 archaeon
TTGAAGATGGGAAATGACGGGAAGGAAATCAATATTTCAGGCGGTTTTGTGGGATACGGCTTAATTAAATCAGATTATCTTCTTTTGGAAGGTTCAGTACCAGGCCCAAGCAACAGGCTTATAATGCTAAGGACAGCGATAAGGCCTTTCAATGTTTCGCCTGTACAAATAAAGGAGATCGCTAAGTGAATTTCATGAAAGTAGATGTTTTTGATATTCAAGGCCATGTGACAGAGAAGATAGATCTGCCAAAGGTTTTTGCCACACAATTAAGAGAAGATCTGATAAGAAGGGCAGTATTGGCAGGACAGAGCAATCGCAGACATGTTTATGGCACTGATCCTATGGCAGGAATGAGGACTTCAGCACACTATCACGGTTATCGTAGACACAGATGGACAATGATGAACAGGGAGATGGCAAGATTGCCTAGGCTTCATGGAAAGCTTTCCCCTCATCTTATGTGGTCTGCAAGATTCGTTCCTCAAGCAGTAGGTGGAAGAAGAGCACATCCTCCAAAAATAGAGAAAGTATGGGAGATAAAGATAAACGACAAGGAGAGGAAGCTTGCACTCCACTCAGCAATAGCAGCAACTTCAAACAGAGAGCTTGTTATCAAAAGAGGACACAAAGCAGAGCATGTAAAGACACTTCCTATAATCTTGGATAGCATAAAATGGAAGGCATCAAAGACGAATGACATTGTTGAGTTTTTGAAAAAGGTGGGTCTAGAAGCTGAGCTGGAAAGGACATCTGAGAAGAAGATAAGAGCAGGAAAAGGAAAGATGAGAAGCAGAAAATACAAGGTGAAAGTTGGACCGTTATTTGTGACGACAAAGGAAGACAATCTCGACAATCTTACAAAAAACATTCTGGGATGCGATGTCTGCAGAGTCGATAGCTTGTCGACAGAGAATCTGGCTCCAGGAGCTATGCCTGGAAGACTTGTAATCTGGACCAAGAATGCTATAGAGAAGTTGGTTTAAAGGATTTAAAGATTAAATTTCAAGTTATTTTTGTGATTAAAATATTAGAGTCTTTTAACAAGCTTAGAAAAGATTTGGTATATTCTTATAGAGAAAATTTATTGAAAGCAGGAGGTTCTATGGGCGTTGATGCTTATGCTAAATCTCTTGATGACAGTGATAATCTTAGATTGCATGTATATGTTGATTTGATTAGGAGAGCAGCCAATAGCAGTGATGGCAAAGCAGTTGCATATCCAGATAAAGTTTATACTGTAGCAGATAACATAGCCAGGAAGAATGGTGTAAGAAAACCCGTTGAACGTGAAATCATACATGATTTAGTAAGAGCAGGCTACGTTAAAATATATGATTGGCCAGACGGTACATTCTATTACTCACCAGAGTTTAGTCTTACAGAAAAAAGCATAGAATTCTTAAAAATGTTGGAAAAAGAAGCACTTGATAAAATGTACTTGGAATTTGCCAGTTCGTTGACTCTATGAATAACCAAGAGAGCATTTTAATAACAGCATGTTTTTACAAATTATTGTAAATAATCATTTTTTAAATCTTCTACCAATCCATAATAACCACTGTCTCTATAGACTATCCCATCATCTTTCATCCTCTTTAAATTGGCAACAATTGCATTTTTATGTAGATTCCTGTCTAGTTTTTTGCAAACAATTTCTTCTAGTATACTTAGTTTAACTTTTCCTTCTGATTCCCTCAAAATTTCCACAATGGCTTTTCTTACAATCTTGCCACCTATAGGTCCTATCCTTGATTTTTCCGATGCGTATATCTCCAATCTATTCCTGACAGCTTTAATCCTCTTGTTATTGTCTTTGTAAATCTCCAACTTATCTTGGAATCCAGTTATGTTTTTATTCATGTTTTCAGCCGCTCTGCCTATAGGTTCAAGAAACTCCTCCCACATGAGAGAAGTCATTTCATTGGCTTTTGCATAAGCCCATGATTTTTTCCCAAATTCATGTTCCAAATAACCTGTACCATAAAGATATTCTATTCCCCTGTTAGTCGTAGGCCTGTCTATACCACCCGTATACTTTGATAAATCCTGCCAGCTGAAATATTCTCCAATATTCTTGTTTGCAAAATTAATTGTCCTCTTCAAAGCCTCTTTGTTGAAAGATGAATATTTCTGGCTGACTTTGGCAAATGCATCATCAATATCTATCTTATCGCATGATCTGTATCTTGACCAGCCAGATTGTCTCTTACCATTCAATTCACGCAACGGAGACACATACTCTATCATTTTATTCCTTCCTAACTTGTCAAGAATTTCTGATAAATTTTTGCGAATGCTGTCTGATGAAAGTTCACCAGCGTTATCTTTTTTAATCTCATGATGTATTTCTCTAGGTGAAAATCTAGCTTCAGGATTATTGGCAAGAAGTTCTAATGTTTCATAGAGTAAGTTTGCACGTTTGGATTTTCTATTCATTGTGATTTTCTCAGAACCCACTATTCTATAAGTAGATTTATTAAATTCTTTATTTCTATTTTCCAATTCATTGACAAGCCACGTACTGCTGGCTGCTATCGGGTCTCCAAAATCTGCTCCCAGTCCAGTTTTATTGTAGACAGGGTATCTATCTAATTTTGTCAAATTTTCTAAAGATAACTTTCCTTTCGATATAGCACCTAACGATTCTAAACTGCCTTTCACATTGTTGCTTCTATGTCCATGATAATAGCACAATAATCCTGCTTCTGTCAACGGGAAATCCTTATAAGACATGCCAGAGAAGCTCAAAGTGTTGTTAAAAATTTCATCTTCTGTATAGAGCTTGCCAGGTTCTAGAGACCATAATGAAACAGATTTTGGATCTGGGCTTGATAGCAAAAGCAATGCTTCTATCCTTGATTTGTGGTCAGCATACTTAGAAGTAAAAGAATCATAAGCCATATTTACAAATAATTGATTAAAGTTTATATTGCATAAGAAATTTCCTAAAACATAGATTTTATGTCCCTATCCACAAGACCGTAACAATGGTTTCTGCTATAAACTATACCTTCGCGTTTCATGTTTCCCAAGTGTATGCTAAAGATTCCTCTATCCATCCTCCTGCCTAATTTATCACCTACATTTTTTGTTATTACACTTAACTTAACCATGTCTTCAGACTCATCCAACACTTCTAATATGAATTTCCTAATCACCTTTCCACCTACAGGTCCTATCCTTGATTTTTCCGTTTCATATACAGCCATCCTGTTTCTTATGTCATGTATCCTTTTCTTTTTGTCATTGTAAATGTCCAACTTTTCCTGCAGTCCTGTAATCTTAGGATTCATGTTTCTTGCAGCTCTGCCTATAGGTTCAAGAAACCCCTCCCACAAAATCACTGTCGAGTCATTAGCTTTTGCATAAGTCCATGATTTTTTCCCAAATTCATGTTGCAAGTAGTCCATTTTAATAAGATAATCCAGTCCTTTCCTGATAGAACTTACTTTCATACAAGTTCCACGAGACAAATCATGAATACTAAAATATTCTCCAATGTTTTTGTTGGCAAAATTTATTGCTCTTTCCAATATCTTGTAATGATAAAAGCTATTAAATTGAATCTTGGCTTTCTCAACAGCTTCATCATAGTCTATTTTCTCGTTTGCAGTATACCTAGAATATCCCTTCGTTATCTTGCCGTTAACATCCCTCCTATCAGACTTATAGTCTAGCATCTTGCTACCTGAAAGTTTGTTTACCCTAGTAGACAATCCTGCTATCGTTATTATGTCTCCAATTTCATCATGGATATCCATCAATGAAAATCCGTTTTCTGTATTCTTTGCAAGAAGTTCAATCACCTTGTATGTCGCATAAGCGTAGTTGTACTTAGTATCCATGCCGACCTTTTTCATTCCTATTATTTGCTGTGTGGATTTGTGGTATCCCAGATTCTTTTCTATAAGTTCGTTAACAAACCAAGTGCTTGCAGCTGCTATAGGGTCTCCAAAATCCTCCCCCAAACCGGTCTTTTTGTAAAATTTATATCTTTCCATTTTAAATGTACCAGGCGATTTAAAATCACCTCTGTCTATAGCTCCTATGCTTTCTAAAGTTCCAGGTATTTTTCTGCTCGTATGGCCATGATAGTAGCCAGCAAGTCCTAGTCCTGTCAGAGGAAAATCCTTATAAGACATGCCAGAGAAGCTCAAAGTGTTGTTAAAAATTTCATCCTCATCGTAAAGCTCTCCAGGAGTTAATGCCCACAATGAAATAGGTTTTGGATCCGGGCTTGCAAGGGAAAGCAATGCTCCTACCCTATAACCATAGTCAGGATGCAAAGAAACGAATGAACTGTAGGACATACTTACGAATAATGATTAAAAGTTTAAATAACTAGATTTGTTAATAATAACAAGTGGTAAATGATGGACCCGTATAAGATTTTGCAATATCCGTACATGACAGAAAAGAGTGTAAATTTGGTAGAGAAAGAGAACAAGGTAGTCTTTATTGTAGACAGAGAAGCTAACAAGACACAGATAAGGGAAGCTGTGGAGACGATGTTTGAAGTGAAAGTAGACCAAGTGAACACGATGATAGACATGGAAGGAAGGAAGAAGGCTTTCATCAAGTTGAAGCCAGAGTTCAGAGCTTTGGATGTTGCTACAAAGTTGGGATTAGTCTAAGGATAAATAGTCTTCTTTTAAATGAGATTATAGCGAGTTTATTATGGATTTCAGCGAAAAGCATAAAAATTGGAAACAAATTTTAAAAGATTTAAAAAACCAAGGGCCTTTGGGAGAACTGGTGGCTTTGGAAAAAGCAATTGTGACTACTGAACTCGACATGATTTTGTACAGATCACGTTCCAAAAATTACGAAATAAAT
>DATDXT010000051.1:0-3616 GCA_035289185.1 archaeon
CGACAAGCAGGTGGGCAGAAGCGATGAGAGAGATTTCTTCTAGATTGGAAGAGATGCCTGGTGAGGAAGGTTATCCTGCTTATCTTGCTGCAAGGTTGTCAGAATTCTATGAAAGAGCTGGAAGAGTGATAACTAGTGGTAGTGATAAGAAAAAGATTGGTTCTGTTTCTGTAATAGGAGCTGTGTCTCCTCCTGGTGGGGATTTCTCAGAGCCAGTAACACAGAACACGCTGAAAATAACAAAAGTCTTCTGGGCGCTTGATGCAAAACTTGCACAGAGAAGACATTTCCCAGCAATCAACTGGCTGGATTCTTACAGCTTGTACAAGGATTTCCTTTCCAATTGGTATGCAGAAAATGTAGCTAATGATTTTGTAGATATAAGGAACAGAACTATGTCATTGTTGCAGCAAGAAGCTAATCTGCAGGAGATAGTCCAACTTGTAGGAAGTGATGCTTTGCCAGAAAAAGAAAGAGTTATTTTAGAAGTAACAAGGATAATCAGGGAAGGTTTCCTACAACAGAGCGCATTCCATGAAGTAGATTCTTTTTGCAGCATGAAAAAACAGTACGGCATTTTGAAAACAATAATGAAATTTTACGATCTTGCGAACAAGGCAGTGGAAGATGGCATCCAATTATCAACATTATCTTCATTGGAATCGAAAGCGAAAATAACGAAAGCAATGTTCATACATGAAGACAAGTTTGAGAGTGAAATAAAAATTATAGAAAGCGGAATGGTAAGCGAATTCCAGGGATTGAAGAAGTAAATGAAAGAATACAGGACAATAACAAAGGTTGCGGGACCGCTTGTGTTTTTGGAAAAGACGCATGAGATAGCTTATGGCGAACTTGTAGAGATAGTGCTTGAAGATGGAACTGTAAAGAGCGGACAAGTGCTTGACACGTCGAAGGATGTAGTAGTTGTACAGGTTTTTGAAGGAACGAGAAACATTGCAAAAGATTCTTTGGTGAAGTTCACTGGAAAGACAATCAAATTGAATTGCACGAAGGAATTGTTGGGCAGGGTGTTGGACAGTCTTGGCAGGCCGATAGATGGCGGACCTGAAGTCATACCTGACGAACAGAGAGATGTGAATGGTTCTGCTATAAATCCGTATGCGCGTGATTCACCGAGAGATTTCATACAACTTGGTATATCGACCATAGACGCGATGAACTCTTTGGTGAAAGGCCAGAAGCTGCCGATATTTTCCGGTGCAGGACTTCCTCATAACGATATTGCTTTGCAGATCGCACGACAGGCCAAAATTTCTGGCGGTAATTTTGTAGTCATCTTTGCTGCAATCGGGATTACGAACGAAGAGGCACAGCAGTTCATAAAGGATTTCGAACAGACTGGAGCATTGGAAAGGACTGTTATATTCCTAAACTTGGCAGACGACCCGGCAGTCGAAAGGATAATCACGCCTAGGTCGGCATTGACAGCAGCTGAATATTTTGCATTCAAGCATGACATGGATGTCCTAGTCATATACACAGACATGAGCAATTATTGCGATGCTCTGCGTGAAGTTGGAGCAGCTAGAGAAGAGATTCCTGGAAGGAGAGGATATCCTGGTTACATGTACTCAGACCTATCGTCCAACTATGAAAGAGCAGGATTGATCAAGGGAAGGAAAGGTTCGATAACACAATTTCCAATTTTAACGATGCCTGGTGACGACATAACACATCCAATACCAGATTTGACAGGATACATAACAGAAGGACAGATTGTTCTGTCAAGGGAACTGCATGCGAAAGGAATCTATCCGCCGATAGACGTTCTTCCATCATTAAGCCGATTGATGCAGATTGGAATAGGTGAGAAGCAGACAAGGGACGACCACCGTGCTGTAAGCAACCAGATGTATGCTGCATATGCAGAAGGAAGATCATTGAGGGGATTGGTGGCTATTGTTGGTGAGGAAGCATTAAGTGAGAGAGATAGACTGTATTTGAGATTCGCGCAAGCATTCGAAGATCAGTTCGTAAGACAAGGCAAGAAGGATGACAGGAGCATAAAGGAATCATTGAACTTAGGTTGGAGATTATTGACTATTTTGCCGAGGAATGAACTTACAAGGATACCGGATGAGTTGATAGAAAAATATTCCAAAGAAATGGGATTGAAATTCGCCGAGACAGGCAAGACTGTTTCTTAGGTGATTGGTTGTCGAACGTAAAACCTTCTAGGTCAGAACTTTTGAACTTGAAGAAAACTGAGAAGATAGCTGTTTCTGGACATAAGTTGTTAAAGAGGAAGAGAGACGGATTGATACAGGAATTCTTTAAAGTTTTGGACAAGGCGAAAGAGACTAAGTTCGAATTGCAGAATGTCTACGAGCAAGCGAAAGGTTCTATAAATCTTGCACGTGCAGTCGATGGTAGCGCAAAGGTGAAGTCTGCTTCGCTTGCGATAAAGGAGGCGACTGACATAAACGTGGAGACAAGAAATGTGATGGGAATAATTGTTCCGAAGATAAGCTCTCATGTCGAGATAAAAGCATTCGACCAGAGGGGATATGGAGTCATTGGGACATCCGGCTACATAGATGATGCTGCCGAGTCGTATGAGAAAGTCTTGAAGAACATAATCATAGCCGCAGAGATTGAGACAACATTGAAGAAGCTTGTGATGGAGATTGACAAGACAAAGAGAAGAGTCAATGCATTAGAATTTAGAGTTATCCCAAAGATAGGAGGCAACATAAAGTATATCAAACAAAGGCTTGAAGGAATGGAAAGGGAAGACATATTCAGGCTGAAGAAGATAAAGAGCAAGAGATCCAAAGTCGATTCTTGAATTTTGATGACTAATGTTTAGCTCGTTTATTTAGCTCTGATTGAACTATAGCCGGCATGACTATACCAGCCAAAATAGATACGATAAACCAGAGTATAGTGTTTTTATCCTTCTTTACATGCTCAGAAAATCCTTCGCAATATTTATACACCCAATAAAGGTTCGCTATCGGTATTATTGCTAGCCAAAGTGTAGGTATCTTTGCTCCCAGACTATTTATTTCTTCTTTTGTTGAAAATGCCCAGTAAATAGCATAGACTCCAAGGGTTATTATTGATAACAAATACACCAAAAATATGTTTCTATACTTTATCATTTTTATACCTATTATTGGATTGAATTTTTAACTATTAAAGAATGTATTTATGAAAATCTAGAAATCAAAAATATCTTTATACAAGTCAATTTCTAATTATGATACAATTCCTTTACAAGGCTCATGAAAAGACAGGTAGGGGTGAAGGGTTGAAACGCCCTGATGTCGGCAAGGGATTTGTCTGGCTTCATGTTACTAACCCCACAAAGGAAGAGATAAAAAAACTGCAGAAAAATTTCAACATATCGGATTTGATATTCAGGAGGTTCTACAAGGAGAAATCATCTGTAAAATATTCCCTAAGACCTCTTGCATTCACATATGTGGATTATTATCTGGACAACAGAGAGATAAAAGTGGAGGATGTCCTGTTCATAGTCAACGAACACTATCTGATAACCATAACAAAGAACAAGCTCGTACATTATGACGAGGCATTCATGGACATCTATGAAAAACTGAAAAGTATTCCTGATTTGGGCCATCTG
>DATDXT010000052.1:0-2864 GCA_035289185.1 archaeon
AAAAATAACTACAAAGTTACCGCCAGAAATCTTAGCCTGTCGTGCGATTTGCAAAGCAATGTCGTTATGCGGCAATCCTGCTCCAGAAAATATCGGCAGCTTCTGTCCTTTCACCAAAGAGTTCATCGCATCTATAGTCGAGATACCAAGCTGTATGAAATCCCTCGGCGAGTCACGCGCATATGGATTGATAGCAGAGCCGTTCACATCTCTCTGCTCGTCCGGTATGACTTCGGGTCCTCCATCTATCGGCCTGCCAAGACTGTCCAATACTCTTCCCAACAATTCCTTCGTGCAATTCAACTTGATTGTCTTTCCAGTGAACTTCACCAAAGAATCCTTTGCAATATTCCTCGTACCTTCAAAAACCTGAACTACTACAACATCCTTTGACGTGTCAAGCACCTGCCCGCTTTTTACACTGCCATCATCTAGCATTATCTCTACCAGTTCGCCATATGCGACTTCATGTGTCTTCTCCAAAAACACAAGCGGTCCTGCGACTTTTGATATTGTCCTGTATTCTTTCATTTACTTTATCAATCCTTGGAACTCGCTTACCATTCCACTTTCTATAATTTTTATTTCATCCTCAAACTTGTCTTCATGTATGAACATCGCTTTCGTTATCTTTGCCTTAGATTCCAACGAAGATATTGCCGACAGCTGAATGCCATCTTCTACAGCTTTGTTTGCAAGATCGTAAAATTTCATCATAGTCTTCAAAATGCCATACTGTTTCTTCATGCTGCAAAAAGAATCCACTTCATGGAAGGCGCTCTGTTGCAGGAAACCTTCCCTGATTATCCTTGATACTTCCAAGATAACCCTCTCCTTCTCTGGTAAAGCATCACTGCCTACAAGCTGCACTATCTCCTGCAGGTTAGCCTCCTGTTGTAACAATGACATCGCCTTATTTCTTATATCTACAAAATCGTTAGCGACATTTTCTGCATACCAATTGGAAAGGAAATCTTTGTACAAGCTATAAGAATCCAGCCAGTTGATTGCCGGAAAATGCCTTCTCTGCGCGAGCTTTGCATCCAATGCCCAGAATACTTTTGTTATCTTCAATGTGTTCTGCGTGACCGGCTCTGAGAAATCCCCGCCAGGAGGAGACACTGCACCTATTACAGAAACAGAACCGATTTTCTTCTTATCACTGCCATCAGTTATTACTCTTCCAGCCCTCTCATAAAACTCGGACAACCTTGCAGAAAGATAAGCAGGATAACCTTCCTCACCAGGCATCTCCTCTAGACGTGAAGAAATCTCCCTCATAGCTTCTGCCCATCTGCTTGTCGAATCGGCCATAAGTGCTACATCGAATCCTTGGTCACGGAAATATTCCGCGATTGTAATACCAGTATAAACAGAAGCTTCACGTGCAGCTACTGGCATGTTTGAAGTGTTTGCAATCAAAACAGTCCTGTCCATCAATGGTGCGCCTGTCTTTGGGTCGGTCAAGTGGGGAAACTCCGTAAGGACTTCCGTCATCTCGTTTCCACGTTCGCCACACCCAACATAAATTATTATATCAGCATCGCTCCATTTTGCAAGCTGTTGCTGTGTGACCGTGTTATGAAGAATCATCGGAACATCGCCACCTACAAAATTATGAGTATCCGGAACTGTTATGTCATAGACATCTACGTCTTTATCGATGACATCAATTTTTACTATTTCATCGCAGAAAACATATTCCAAAGCTTCGGATAATTTCGATAGGTTTTCTAATTGCAAATGGTTTGCCATCCTTTGGAAAGTTTTGGCCGTCATGTTTTGATCCACATAATAACCAGCAGTAGATATACCTTCCTTTTCTAATGAGAAAGGTTTTATATTCCCCAAAAGCCTTTTAAATGTAGAGCTAGTCATAGGAACTATATCTGTAGAGTTAAAGTAGAATTCTTTGTTATAATAAGGATGTATCTTTATAGCTTCTCTTGGACTTATAGAAATCCTATAATATGTTCTACCATTTCTAACACTCTCTCTGATATTGAATAAAACACCCAGCTTTAGTAGAAGATATGACATCCCATTTTTGTTCTCCCTGCTAGCCGTGCATATCTCTAACACAGTATCCATCACACTTCCGTCTCCACTGATGTATGCTATCAAGAAAGATTTTATGACAGAATCTGGGGATGACAACAGACATCTAGGTATTTTCACATTTCTGGACTTTTTATTGGAAGGGAATCCCAATGAAATTAGCAGTTCTATAAGAGGTTTGCTGTTGACTTTAACTGCCCATACAGTTCTTTCCCAGCCTTCTTTGGAATCAAGACCAAATAGACTATTTAGCAAATATTTTACTCTGTTTCTTAACTTCTCATTGTTGTTAAAGAACAAAACAGTCCTCTTACCTCTAATCATGCCTTCCGACATCAGGAATCCTAGCAGTTCACCAAAGTCTTCCGACATATAGTTTGGGATAGTTATAGGTTTGGAATGCCTCTCGGTCTTAACATGTCTGAAAGATATCTTTGTATTAGTCAGCCTTTCCACATCCCTTAGAAATGACAATTTTGGCAAGTTTCTTCTTAAAATGTAACCTAATAAAGTATGATAGCTGATATCCAACCTTTTTGACAACTCTTTCTTTGTCAATTTATTCTCTTGCAAGAAATGTCCTGTCAATTCTATCATCTTCTCCACAGAATCAGAATCCGCGATCCTGCAGTCGAAATCCACATCTAGTCTTTGATAAGAATGCTTCATTTCAAGTTTCCTTGGTGCTATTATATAATTTCCCACCTTCAAATCTTCGGATTCCTTTTCTACTATTTCCATGTCATTGTTCAATGAAAACAGCTTATGCGAATGTGTCAGACTTACTTCTCTACCAGATCTGGTTT
>DATDXT010000053.1:0-3753 GCA_035289185.1 archaeon
TACATGCTATTCTGATTTTATGGAATTGGTCAAATTAGAGGATTTGCCTGATAAGATTAGGTTTAGGTTAGATGAGAATTTCAGAAAAAGAATATTCGACTTAGCTATAAAGAAAACTGGCAGTAGTGGTCATTTATCTAATAAACAATGACAAAAATATTAAACTTTATAGTTGTTTAACCAGTTCAAAAAGATTCGATTTGATAGAAAAAATTAATTTAAGTAAGGAGGATAATATTTATTAAGGTGATTAAAGAAATGAAAAGTATTTTAAATTCATTGGTGATAGTCGATGCCTGACATAATGCCTGAATATATTTGAAGAGTTAATCGCTCTTTAGAGTTCAAATGGGCTATGACAGAACCATAGCTGTCTTCTCACCAGATGGCCGGC
Organism: archaeon; assembly: GCA_035289185.1. GTDB lineage: Archaea > Aenigmatarchaeota > Aenigmatarchaeia > CG10238-14 > SCSR01 > DATDXT01. Next base: position 395 of record DATDXT010000053.1, read on the forward strand.
TTTTCCAAGTAGAATATGCGAAGGAAACAGTAAAGAGAGGAGCAACATCAATAGGAATAGTATTCAAGGATGGAGTGCTTTTAGCTACTGTTAGGACTGTAAGCAAACTCATGGTTTCAGATGCTTTGGAAAAATTGTTCCAAGTGGATGATCATGTAGGAACTGTCGCTGCTGGATTTCTTTCAGACGCACGTGTTCTTGTAAATCAAGCGAGAGTAAGAGCACAGGTGCATAGGATAACTTATGACGAACCGATTGATGTGTGGGCGATTGCCAGAACTATAGGAGATAGGATGCAGTATTCGACTCTTATAGCAGGACTCAGACCATTCGGTGTCTCTCTATTGATTGCTGGTGTAGACAAGGCAGGCGAACATGTGATAGAATCTGATCCTTCAGGAATGCTTTTTGAATGGAGAGCTTATGCTATGGGTAGAGGAGCTGTTCTTGCAAACAAAATACTCGAACAGAAATGGGAGGAAGGAATGGACGAGAAGGAAGCAGTGCAATTGGTATACGACATAATAAGCAAGACTGAAAAAGAGAAGAAGGACAACATGATAGAAATAGCTGTAGTAAAGAAGGATGGAAGGTTCAAGAAGCTTACAGACGATGAGATAAAGAAACTTGTCAAGTAAAATCGACTTTTAAACTAATTTAAACATAAAAACCATTAATTTTCTATTAAAGCAAGTGGAATTTATGACTAGAACAGGACCAACAAACAAGTATCTGCAAGAACTGATAATCGGACTTAGAAAGCAATCTAAAACAGAGAATGCTCCTATCTGGAGAGATGTAGCTGAGAAGCTGGGAACTCCTAGAAGGAAGAGAGTCGAAGTCAACCTTTCAGACATAGAGAGGAATTCAGAAGGCAAGGAAGTCGTCTTGGTTCCTGGTGTTGTACTTTCAAACGGTCATCTTGTAAAGCCTTTGACAGTCGCTGCATGGAAATTTTCAAAAGAAGCTGTGAAAAAGATTCATGACTCGAAGGGAAAGAGTATAACTATAGAGGAGCTTATGAAGGAAAATCCAAAAGGAAGCAATGTAAAATTGATGGTGTAAATTATGAAGATCTATAATGCAGAAAACCAGGTGCTTGGAAGGATTTGTTCTGTTATTGCTAAAGACCTGTTGAAAGGCGAAGCAGTAGTTGTAGTAAATTGCGAGAAATCTGTGGTTTCAGGAACTCCTAAGGCAACAAAAGTACAATATCTGGCAAAGAAGGAAAGAGGTGATGTATTCCATGGTCCATTTTTCCCAAGATATCCTGATGGTATTTTTAGAAGAACTGTAAGAGGCATGCTCCCATTCGACATGAAAAGAGGGAGAATTGCTTACAAGAACCTTACTGTACATGTCGGATTGCCAGAAGAATTGAAGAATAGGAAGATGATAAAAGTGGAGAAATTTGACTCCAACAAGCTTCCTACAAAGTTCGTGAGTCTGAGTGATCTTTCAGTTTCAATGGGTGCACATAAAAGATGGTAAAGAAACAAAAAGACAAGCCAACTTCAAGAATTGTGACAGGGAAAAGGAAGATAGCAATAGCTAGAGCTTTTGTAACTGATGGTACTGGCAAGGTAAGGATGAATTCCATTCCTTTGGAGAACTGGGGAAGCGAGTATCTTAGGCTGTGGATAAGCGAGCCATTGGTATTGGCAGGCGATGTTGCGAACAAAGTGGATGTTGATGTTACTGTCAAGAGCGGAGGCATTGTCGGTCAGGCAGAAGCGGCAAGGATGTCTATAGCCAAGAGTCTGGTCAACCATTTCAAGGACAAGAATCTTTATGCGACTTACATGCAGTATGACAGGAACCTGCTTGTTTACGATCCAAGAAGAAATGAGATGCATCACGGCAGTGGTAGAGGAGCTTCTAAGAGAGGAAGTCGTAGGCATAAACAAAGATCAAAGAGATAGAAATATACGGAAATTGTAAAGCTTTTAAAGCATTACCTACTAAATATGGTATAACCTAAGTGGTTCTAATGATAATACCAGTAAGATGTTTTTCATGCGGCAAAGTAGTAGGCCAGCTATGGGAAGGCTACAAGAAAAGGACTGATGCCGGGGAATCCAGAGAGAGAGTTTTAAACGATTTGAAGTTAAAGAGATATTGTTGCAGACAGCTTTTTATGGGTCATGTTGACTTGTTGAAGGAAATCGACAAGTTCAAGCCATAGATTGGTGATAAGATGGTTTGGCCGACTACAAGATTCACAAGGTTCGAAGTTGCAAGACTTCTTGGTGCAAGGACGTTACAGATCTCACTAGGTGCACCTGTCTTGGTGGAAGCAGATAAGAAAACAACATCTACGAAAATAGCAAAAGAAGAGTTCAGGAACAAAGTGATACCAATAACTATTAGGAGGAAGCTTCCTGATGGGAAGGAAAATATTGTCGATGTAAATCTTGCCATAGGCAATTGGCTGAATGACCATGCTGATGTTATTTAGATGTATATTTAAAGTTTACAATCTTAAATCATATTAGATTTTATGGCAGAGTTTAATGCAAGTCAAGTTATATCCAAACTGTTTGAAGAGCTTAAGACGTTGGGTAAACCTGAGGGTGAATTTTCAAATGGCAGTTATAGGATAGAATCATATTGGGATCCTTGTAGGAATCATTATTGCGACTATTTGTTCAGTGGTTCTGTCAACAAAATCGGCAACAGAGAATATGTTTTCACAAAGGGACAAAACCACGGATGTAGTTGGTATGGTTCTACAAAAGTAGACGAAGCAGTCATGTTTGCACAACTTTTAAAACCTGAAAATAAAAAAGAAGCATTCATAGATACTGTAAGACATTCTCTAGAAAGATACCAGATGATATATTCTTGGCAGGGAGATTTGATAGTTCTGGATGCTGAGGAGTATGTGAGCAGATATGTACCGAAAGAGATGATAGCTGGAAGAAAAATATCTAAAACTAAGATAGGGAATTTCGTTGGTATACCAGTTGTTTTTGATGAGGAGAAGTCACCCGAAGATATGAAAAAGGAAAGTAAAGACCTTATAGCAGACATAGAACCTATTGGCCACCAAGAAGTCTTTTACAAAGATGAAGTAGTAAATTTCCTAGTCGATAATGTCAAAAAGACTTTGTCTATAAGCTAAGAATTTATTTAAAATTTTCTGGTAAAGAATTCAATTCTACTTTCAATGGTACAGAGTCGTCTATGTCTTTTGTATTACAATCCTTTACGTCTGTAAGCATTTTTTTCTCCTCTTCCATTTTTCTATACTTTTCATCATCACCGTAGCTATGATGTGGTATTCTTACTTCTCTGCTTGCACTGAAAATAATGTTGCTGTATTGAACCTCTATCACAACTCTATTAGTATATTTGAT
>DATDXT010000054.1:0-13140 GCA_035289185.1 archaeon
CACAAACTGCCTTATGCATCTCTCTTGGACCGAAACTTGGTCTTCCGAAACCGCCGCCCCTATTGTTAAATGGCATATTATTTTTCACCTCGTTTTTGTTTTATTAAAAGGATTAGTTATTATTCATCATCCCTACTTAGCTTTAACGACATCCAAGACTATACCGGCTGCTACTGTCTGACCCATGTCTCTTATTGCAAATTTGGCTAATTCTGGGAATTCAGACTGCTTCTCCAAGACTATAGGCTTGCTTGGAATCACTCTTATCCTTGCAGCGTCACCAGTCTTTATGAAATCTGGATGTTCTTGTGCGACTCCACCTGTCTTAGGATCTATCCTTGCGATTATCTCTTCGACCTTGCATGCTACGCTTGCTGTGTGTGCATGGAAGACTGGAGTATAACCTGCTGTTATTACAGTTGGATGTTGCAAAACTATTATCTGTGCTGTGAACTCTTTTACTACTGTTGGAGGATTGGTTGGATGTCCTGCTACATCTCCTCTCTTCACATCGTTCTTTCCTATACCTCTTACGTTGAATCCTACGTTGTCACCAGGCTTGGCTTCTGGCATTTGCTGGTGATGCATCTCTATAGACTTTACTTCACCTTTAGCTCCAGACGGCTCAAACACGAGCTGGTCGTTTACCTTCAAAATACCTGTCTCTACTCTTCCTACCGGGACTGTACCTACACCTGTTATTGTATAGGCGTCCTGAACAGGAAGTCTTAAAGGCTTTGTCGTAGGCCTGATAGGCAATTCAAAATTGTCCAAAGCTTCTATGATTGTTGGTCCTGTATACCATGGCATATTTGTCGACTTCTTGAAAATATTGTCACCCAACTGAGCAGCTGTAGGAATAAACATCATCTTGTCAACAGGGAAGCCCAACGGCTTCATGACAGCTATAGCATCATTCTTCAATTTCTCGAAGATAGCCTTATCCCACTTTGCCAGATCCATCTTTGAAATCGTGACTACGACCTGTTTTATTCCCAAAACCTTGATCAAGTATATGTGTTCTCTCGTCTGTTCCTGCACGCCTTCACCTGGCCTTGCAGAAATTACAAGTATCGCACCGTCAGCCTGGCTTGCACCAGTTATCATGTTCTTTACGAAATCTCTATGTCCCGGCACGTCAATAACTGTGAAATAATATTTGTTAGTCTCAAAAGGCCTGTGAGAAACGTCAATCGTCATTCCTCTCTGTCTCTCTTCCTTGACAGTGTCGGCAATGTAGGCAAATTCTGCACCTTCAATCTTGTATTCAGTAGACTGATCCTTCAATTTCTTCAATTCCTCGTCTCTTACAGCACCGGATTCGTACAATATTCTTCCGAATAATGTCGACTTGCCATGATCTACGTGACCTGCTGTTATGATATTCATGTGTGGTTTGTTTGCCATACCAATCTTAAATTATTATGGAGCAAAGGTATTTAAATATATCGTTTTTTCCCCACAGTCAAGTATCACTTAATCGGACAAGGCTTTCCAAAACCCGAACTGTAGTATTTCTGGGCAAATGTCATTCTTACAGGATGCAGAAGCCAGTAGATGAGTCCACCAGCACCATTAAACTTGCTGTTTTGATTCCTCAAAATGTCAGTCTGTTTCTCAAGTTCAGAATACCTGGCATCATCCAATGCATCATTATAGATTATTCCTTTGCTCATGTATTCCAGCATCAAATCGCAGAAAATAGATGATTGTTTATATGACCCGGCTATTTCGTTCATGGTACAATAAACATTTAATATCTCTATGTTAATAGATGAATTTGCCTAAGGTTGCCAAATCAAACCATTGAATAGATTTTCAACCCCTCCAATTTTTCCACTGTACATACACATCTCTACACCTGCTTTTTCAAGAAGTCCTAAAGCATAGTCTGTATCTGTCCACCATCTTTCTGGAGTCTGCATTATCAATTCTTTGTGTCCTATCATTTTTTTAACACCTGCATCAATAACAGCTTTGGCGCATGGAGTGCAAGGAACCCATGGTTCATACATAACTGTATCATAGGTAGATTTGCCTTGCTTAGCTGCAGAAAAAATAGCTGCTTGCTCAGAATGAATTATATGCTTGTATTTCCATTCTCTATCCTTAATCTGCTCTTCAGTTGGATTAACACCTGAAGGGAAATGATTAGCACCGTAAGCAATAATCTCATAATCTTTGGATACAATAATGACAGCATTTTTAGTTACAAGGTCCTGACTATCGGTCGAAGCATGCAAATAAGCGTTCCTCAAAAATTCTTTGTGGATATCTCCATCAATTGGTTGAATTTTAGGACTCCATTCTGTCATTTAAAATTTACTATGATTTTAAAAACATTTATTCTATTGCTCTCCAGCTTTAGGTATCTCTTCGTTCAATCCTTTTCTCTTGCGAATGCCTTTGACCACGCTATCTCTCAAATCCTGCGGCAGCTTCTCGAAAACTACCTCAACAAGACTGTAAAACCCGCGACCACTTGTAGCAGACTTCAAACTTGCATCAAAACCGAACATGTCTGAAACTGGAAGCTTGGCAATGATCATTGTCGCACCTCTTTCCTCCTTCATATCCAAAATCTGTCCTCTCCTTCCTTCTACTTCCCTTATGACATTGCCCATCAATTCTGTAGGAACATCAATCCTTATGACCTGCTTAGGCTCGAGCATTGTAGCATTCGCCCTGATCATTGCTTGCCTTATAGCCCAACGTACAGCTGGCAATATCTGGCCTGGTCCTCTATGGACAGGATCTTCATGAAGTTCAGCATCAATCAACCTGACCTTTACCTTGGTTATAGGTTCTCTGGCCAATGGACCGTCTTCGCATACTTCTTTGAAAGCATCCTCCACCATTTCCATGACCTCGTTCAAATACTGCACTCCTTTGGTCTGGTCCATCAGCATGTTCCTGTTGAAAATAGTGACCAAGCTTTTTGTCTCGTCATAATCCATTCCCAGTTCTGCCAGCTTCTTGAAAAATGGAATGTTCTTTGACTTGATCTGCTGAGTACCTGGTATTATTCCTTCAATCATAGCATTATAAACACCGTCTTCGACTGGCTCGACTTTGAAAACAAATATATTGTGCTTGTTCGGCGACTTGCCTTCTACTTCAGGCGATCTTTCAAAGATTGCTTCACGGTAGACGACAATCGGCTTGGACATCTCGACATCTATTCCTTGGTCCTTCAGCTTATGTTCTACTTTTATTTCCAAATGCAGTTCTCCCAGACCAGATACTAGATACTCGCCTGTATCCTGGTTTATTTTGACAACAAGTGTTGTGTCTTCACGTCCTATCTTCTTCAATGCATCCACAAGCTTTGGCAGTTCCATCGTGTTCTTCGGCTCTATGGACTTGGTGACGACTGGTTCAAAAATATGCTTGATCTCTTCAAAAGGATCTATCAATGCATCTGGTTCGCAAACAGTCTCACCGCTGAACGCATCCTGTATGCCTACGATAGCAGCGATGTTTCCTGCTGACACTTCTTCTACAGGCACTCTCAATATTCCCTTATAAACTGCGACCTGCTGTATCTTTTCCTGCTTGTGCTGTCCTATCATGTAGACGTCTTTTCCTTTGTGGATTTTTCCTGAGAAAATCCTGCCAGTAGCGACAAAACCGACATGAGGATCAGACACCATTTTTGTGATGACCATCGCAAGCCTTCCATTAGGATTGCAATTCATCATCTCTTTCCCGATATCGCTGTTCAAATCTCCTTTCCAAATCCTTGGCAGCCTGTATTTCTGCGCGTCCAATGGATTAGGCATGTGCTTTATGATCATGTCCAAAACCACTTGGTGCATCGGCGCTTTTTGTGCAAGTTCATCTTCCTTGTCATTGACAGTAAGTTCGATCACTTCCTTAAAAGTCATTCCCGTCTTCTTCATGTAAGGAATGGAAATCGCCCATCTCCTGAAAGCAGAGCCGAATGCTATGGAACCATCCTGCACGCTTACCAGCCACTTGGTCTTGAACTCTTCTGGAGCATACTTCTGTATAAGAATGTTTACATCCCTGATCCAATCTTCAAATCTCTTCAACATTTGCTCAGGCGTCAACTTCAATTCTCTTATCAATCTGTCTGTCTTGTTTACGAAAAGTATAGGTTTTACATATTCTCTCAAAGCCTGGCGTAGGACTGTCTCTGTCTGTGGCATTATACCCTCTACTGCATCCACTAATACAATAGTTCCATCTACTGCACGCATAGCTCTTGTTACATCTCCACCGAAGTCAACGTGACCTGGCGTATCTACAAGGTTTATCAGATAGTCTTTTCCATCAGATTCGTGTACCATCGAAACGTTTGCACCATAAACTGTAAGCTGTCTCCTCCTTTCCTCAGGATCGAACCATGTGAACATCGTCTTTCCTGCCATTTCCTCTGCAATCATGCCTGCACCAGCCATAAGATTATCTGTAAGAGTTGTCTTTCCATGGTGTACGTGGCTGGAAGTGGCGACATTTCTAATCCTAACAGGGTCCTTCATAGCCTCTGTTATCCTTTCAACCATTGTTTTCTTTGTTATAGTCTACACCTTTTCTAAATTTGATTTAAATTCTAATTTGAATGCCAAGGTTTATAATGATTACTAGTCTGAAATGTTTCTTGAAAATGTTGGATTTATAAAGTTTATTATTGCACTGTAAGTTAAGAAATAGTGATCAAAATGGACGAGGTTGCAAAAAATCCAGTTGTTGCTGCATTGGGAGTTGTAGTTGAAGGCCTGAAAAAGGATAAGGCTCCAACAAGTATGGGATATAATGATTTTACTCTGATATTCGCATTGGCACAAGAACAGTTGCCAGAAATACCAATAACGGCAGAATACATCAGCAAATATCTTAATAAACATCCGGGTATTCCAAAAGATGCAAGACTTGATACACAAGGCGTTCAGCCTTATTTGACATACTTAGAGGGAAGAAACTTGTTGAGAGCTGGGGGGAAAGGTTATGTAATGCATGACGAAGTTGCAAGAATTCTTTCAGCAAATGTTCATAAAGTTAAAACACCAGAATTTGATGAATTTGCCATAAGAGGTGTTGTACTGTATGCTGCGTTGGACTCACCGCTTTATAGATAAGAATACATATTGCTTTCTTTAAAGCATTAAATACCTTAAATCCTTTAACTTTATAAAACAAAACTATAACTTAATAGAGTGGAATACATGACATTGAACGACGATATAAGAACTGCATTGAAGACAGGGAAGATCATCTTAGGGTACAGAAGATCTATAAGATACGTGAAGAATGACAAGCCTAAGAAAGTCGTAATGGCTAGGAACGCTCCGGAAAGGATGAGGAACGAAGTGGAGCACAACAGCAAGATAGCAGGAACGCAATTGGAAACTTTTGACGGCAGCAGCATTGATTTGGGAGTTTTATGCGGTAAACCTTTTCCTGTAGCAGTACTTGCGATAAAGTGATATAATGGATCAAACTCTTGACATGGACACCATACAGATTATGAATTTCTTTGAAAATTCCACCAAAGCCAGATTGAAGGACTGTCTTGTAAAAAATGGCAACATCTATTTCGTCACTTATGAAAACCAGGCGCAATTTGCGATAGGCAGGAACGGATCAACCATAAAAAGCATGGAAAGGGCATTGGGAAAGTCTATAAGAGTATTTGAATATTCTGAAGACCTGAAGACGTTCGTAAAGAACTTGGTTCCAAAAGCGAATGACGTGAACATAAACAACAATGACGGGGAGACTACTGTAGACATAAAGGTGAATAGGATAGACAGGTCGTTTGTTATAGGCCGTGACGGCAAGAATTTAAACTTGATAAAGGAAATTCTACAGAGGAATATGAACGTGAAAAATGTTTTGGTGAAATGAATGACAGGAGAATTTAGCGGAAGGAAGCTGAAGCAGAGAAGATCGAAGTTCAAGTGGAACAAGATATCATACTCGGAGAAGATGAACAGGAGATGGATAAGAGACCCTCTGCAAGGCGCACCACAGGCAAGAGGAATCGTCTTGGAGAAAAGAGCAGTAGAACAGAAAAAACCAGCATCCGGTTTGACAAAAGCAGTCCGTGTACAGCTAATAAAAAACAACATACAAGTTACAGCACACGTGCCAGGCTATAATGCGATAGAGAAGATAGCAGAACATGATGAAGTCATTATTGAAAAGTTGGGTGGAGGCCAGGGAGGATCTAAGGGAAGCATGGTAGGTATAAAATTCAAGGTATCAAAGGTTAATGGCATCTCTTTGGCTGAGATTGTGGCTGGCAGGAAGCAGAAACCGGCAAGGTGAATTCTATGGCAGAGATTAAACTTTTCGGCAAGTGGGATTCTAACGGCATACAAATAGATGATGCAGGATTGAAAAACTATTTGAACATCTCGCCCAAGATAATACCAAAGTCCTCAGGAAGACTGTCCTCTCAACAGTTTTACAAATCAAAGATGCACATAGTCGAAAGGCTTATGAACAAACTGATGGTGTCCGGTCATAAAAGCAGGAAGCATGTCATAACTTCAGGCAGGAATGTCGGAAAGCTCATAAAAGAATTCAAGACTGTGAAAAAGGCGCTGGAAAAAATAGAACAGATAACTAGGAAAAATCCGGTGGAAGTACTTGTGAAAGCTATTGAAAATTCTGCATTAAGAGAGGAGACTGCAGCTTATCAGGTAGGTGGGATAATTGTACGCAAGGCTGTCATCACAAGTCCACAGAGAAGAGTGGATATATCTATAAAGAACATCGCACAGGCATCTTATAGGAAAAGCTTTGGCAAGAAGGAAAATGTAGTGGATGCACTAGTTGGAGAAATAGTCGGTGCTTATAACAATGATCAAAACAAGTCAGAAGCTGTAAAAGAAAGAGTAAGAGTCGAGAAGGAAGCCGAAGGGGCAAGGTAAACTCATGTATCTATTTTTAACCTTACTTCTATTTCTGCGATTTCTTTTTTCAAATCAGCATTCAACTTTTTCAAGTCTTCTTCGCTTATCTCTTTCTTAAGATATTTCTGCCTTAGATTATCTAGAATTAATTTTATTTCCTGCTGTCTTCTTCTGAGGGTTGTCGTTTCTATTGTCTTTTCCAATGAAAGAGATATCAGACCTCCAACAACAAGCAAACTGCCCATGAGTCCGAATATGGGGTTCCAGACGCTGATGTATTGAGCGAGCTGTGAATTGGACATAATCAAAATGTCTATAAGACTTCTAAGGGCAGCTGTCACCACACCAATAGCCAAAAGAACCCAGGATATAGTAAGTTTTTGCATAGAAGAATAGTATTTGCCTATGACCAGAAGGACTATTCCTATACCTATCATAGCGTAGAAAGTGAAGAAGTTTACTAGCAAAAGCAGGTAAAAATCCAACACGGCCATAATTAGATTATGGAAAAACTGGCTTATAATTTATTAAAACTCATAGTATTCTAGTGAACCTTCATGTTTTGGTACAAGCTTTATAATGCAAGGTACGATATTGTTCTTGCTGCATGCGACAAAGAATTGCTTGGAAAGACTTTGAAGGAAGGAAAAATCAAGATAATTGTGAATGAGAATTTCTACAAGGGAGATTTGATAGATGAGATAGGTATTAAAAAACTTCTCAATCTGTCTACCATAGGAAATCTCATAGGAGAAAACATAATAACCATAGCTGAAAAAGAAGGATTTATATCAAGAGAGAATGTTTTAATTATTGACGGTGTACCGCATGCGCAGTTTGTTAAGATCCAATAAGGGACAATTTTTTGTACTGTCTGCAGTAGTTATAATTTCTATAATATTCCTTCTTGGCAGACTGCTTGAACCGTCTAACATCGTAGACACGTCGTCAGTAGTTCTGAACGATGCACCTTTCATTTTCAATAACATTGAGGAAAAAGCCAAGACTACGGTAAACAGCAGCAAGACATGCGAGGATGCAACGTTCAATCTTCAAGAATACAAGGATTTTGTGGAAAGCTATGTTCTTGGCAAAGGATACTACCTATCTTTCACCTACACATTGACATCGTGTCCAAACTTTTCGGCAGATGTGACACAGATACTTAAAACAACCGACACGACCATACAATCTAATTATATTTTGACTTGGTCGTAATCACTTGTGAGCAAAGTATAGAACTATTTCTTTCTTATCGTTCTTATCTACTCTAAAGAAACCAACTCTCATTGCTTGTATAATATCATCCTTGTTTACATTTTTTATGGTTGGTTCCGCGATTGCAGTTTTATTTGAACCGTCTGACATCACAAGTTTAATGTTAATTTTATTTTTAGATATCCATTGTATCTTTTTCAATTCTGGTTTAAGATATTTATCTACATATTCCAAAGAATTTCCTTTAACTCTTACATTGAAAAGATCTATGAGTCTTATTTCTTGGCCATCAAATCTTTCCAAATCATCCTTGTCGACATATAACTCATTTAAATCAACAGGTATTTTCCTCTTGCCTCTCTTAGGAAAATCTGGGTGCAAAGGCGCTTCAGCTTGCTTAATCTTAGGAGCATCTCTAACTTTCACAGCAACTGGATTAATCATTAAAAAATAACGGTTTGCTATCCTGTCAACAATTTTTCTATTCTCAGCGTATAAAATCTCTGCAGGCACGTTTACATCTGCAAGGCTCATGCCCATGTTCAAGATGAATTTACGTATAGCTTTAGGTTGTATTCCTCGTCTCTTAAGAGACTGCAACGTCCATGTTCTAGGATCATCCCATCCGGAGTACTCACCGCTCTCTATGTTTTTCCTTGATTCTGTTTTACTAAGCTTAGCTTCCTCCACATTAAGCATTCCATAATGAACAAAATGTGATTTTTCCCATCCCAATTTCTCCCATATAAACTCTTCCATCCTGTCTTCTATAACTAGATCTTTACCACGTAGGACATGGGTTATTCCTAGCATGTAATCGTCTACAGCCCATGAAAATTCAAGCGAAGGCCATACCTTATACTTGGTTCCAACTCTGGGATGTTTTCTATCAGTTATCTTCAATAAAACTCTGTCTCTGAATGCTGGATTTGGATGCTTCATGTCAGTCTTTATCCTAACAACAACTTCTCCTTCTTTTAATTTACCATCCAACATTCTGTTCCAAAGGCTTAGGTTTTCTTTAACACTATTGCTTCTATGAGAGCATTCATTGCCTTCTTCCCTTAACTTTCTCAGCTGGTCAACCACACACAAACACACATAAGCAAGTTCTTTCTTGATAAACATCTCTGCATTTTTGTAAAATATTTCCATCCTGTCAGACTTATAAAAGATGCTGTTGACTTTCACTCCCAACCAAACCAAGGAGTCTTTTATCATATCGTATGCTTCATCTATTATGAATTTCTCCTCTGAACCTATCGTATCGTCATATACCAAGAACAATTTACCGCCGTATCTTTTCACATATTCATCATTCAAAAGCACCATCCTAGAATTTCCTATGTGCAAAGGACCGGATGGATATGGTGCCATCCTCATAACCACTTTTCCCCTTGTAGCATGCTGCAAATCAGGAAGAGTTTGTTCTTTTTCATGCTCTTTTTTAACTTTGAATTTTTTGAGCATCTTTTCTTGCTCTTCCAAGGAATTTTTTTCTATTCTGGATATGTTTTCTTTTATTTCCTCAATGACACTTCTTATGCTGTCCTTAAGCTTCGGGTTTTCGGACAAAATCCTGCCCAAAACAGAATTGACATTCGCCTTTCCTCCGTGTTCAACGGAATTTATCAGGACATTTTTTAAAATTATGTCTTCCATGAAAGAAATATGGACATTTTAATTAATTAGGTTTTGTAAATCTATGATTTCTAATGATTATTTCAATATATATAACTTTAAATACTGGTTAGATAAGTATTATTTAGTGAAAATTTTTGTTGACAAGAGACAAAGTCGGTGCAAAGATGTTTTTCAGGATAAGACCGGCAGAGATTCTTTTGAGTTTAAGAGCAGGACCCAAGTATGCAAGCATTCTTTCCAGGGAGAACAACTGCACATACTCTCATACTGTAAAATTATTGGATACTTTCAAGAGGCTTGGACTTGTCGATTTCGAAAAGAAGGGAAGGATAAAAGTTGTCAAGCTGTCAGAAGATGGACAGAGTATAGCTGGTAGCCTTTACAATGTGATGGCTAAGCTTTCTAGGGTAAAAGAAAAGACATAAACAGTTTCTAATTTAAAGTTACTATAGTCAATTGATAGTTAATGATAGAAAAGCTTCCATTGCCGCAAAAAGAATATATGAGAATTTATAGCAAAGTCCCCAGACCCGCAGTAGATTTAATAATAAAGACTAAAAATGGTATCGTATTGGTAAAAAGAGGTGGAAATGATTTGGGACCCGGAAAGGGTAAATGGCACCTACCTGGTAAAACAATTTTTTATGGGGAAACCGTAAAACAGGCTATAGAAAGGACTGCAAAAAATGAAACTGGGTTGAAGGTCAAAGTGAGGAAATTTTTAGGCTACAAAGAATATAGAATAGGAGTCACTTTTGGATTTCCTTTGTCCCTTGTTTTTCTTGCAGAAGCGGTAAGTGGAAAGCTGCATGACAGTGAAGGTAGGGAAATAAATGTTTTCAAGAAACTTCCCAAGAATATAGGATTCGGGCATAGAGAGCTTTTAAAGAGAGCAGGATACAAATGAACCAGAAGGAAAAATTGAAAATATTATCGCCTACATTGAGGGAGAAACATAGATATGTAAAAGTTAAAATAATCTCTGAAGAACCGGCAACATATTCTGATTTAGAATCTGCTATTTACAAGACTTTTTTGGAATTCTATGGAGAGGATGGTGTTTCTAAACTGTCTTTATGGATAGTCAAGAATCTTTTCGATGAAAAAGAACAAACGTTGGTTGTGAGATGCAACAATACATCTATTCAAAAAGTCATTGCTGGACTGGGATTGCTGAACAGGCTTGGTGATAGCAGGCTTATAATTAAAGTTTTAAAAATTTCAGGCACCATAAATGGAGTTAACAAAAGGTGAAAATGATGGGATTTGGAAATATAGAATTCAAGAAGCCGGAAATAAAAAAGATATCAGATGTAATGTGGGAAATTCCAAAAACATTCAAGCATGGAATGCATGTACCTGTCAGGATTTATGGAAATGAAAAGATTGCAAGCGAGATGGATCTGCAAGTATATGATCAGGCAAGCAATGTAGCGACACTACCTGGCATTCAAAAATATTCTTATGTTATGCCAGACGGTCATTCTGGATATGGTTTCCCCATCGGAGGCGTTGCAGCTTTTGACATAAACAATGGTGGTGTGATTTCTCCTGGTGGAATTGGATTCGATATAAATTGTGGAATGAGATTGGTCACTACGAACTTGACATTTGATCAGGTTAAACCTCACTTAAAAATTATTGTTGACAAATTGTTCCAAAAAATTCCTGCAGGAGTTGGTGGAGAAGGATTTGTAAAACTGACTAAAATAGAATTCAAGAAAGTTTTGGAGGAAGGAGGACATTGGGCTGTGAAGAATGGATATGGGTGGGATGAAGATCTAAAGAGGACAGAATTGAATGGAATCGCTGATTGGTGCGATGTAAGCAAGGTTTCTTCCAAAGCTATAGAAAGAGGATACAACCAGATAGGAACTCTTGGATCAGGCAACCATTATCTTGAACTGCAGGTTGTCAAGCCAGAAAACATAAAGGATGAAAGGCTAGCTAAGAAGTGGGGAATATTTCCAAACCAAGTTGTAATCATGTTCCATACAGGATCTAGAGGAGAAGGACACCAGATAGCTACAGATTATCTTCAGTTATTCTTGACTGTGATGGAGAGGAAATACAACATAAAAATATTGGACAGAGAGTTAGCATGTGCACCTTTCAACTCACCAGAAGGACAGAATTATTGGAAGGCGATGGGATGTGCGGTAAATTTCAGTTTTGCAAACAGACAAACCATACTTCATCGCATAAGGGAAGTCTTTAGCGAAGTTTTCAAACAAGACGCTGAAAAATTAGGGCTGCATCAGGTTTTCGATGTTGCGCACAATAGAGCATCCATAGAAAAACATAAGATAGATGGTGAGACAAAGGAATTGCTTGTTCATAGGAAAGGTGCTACTGGATCCTATCCTGCTGGTAGAGAAGAGATTCCAAAGATGTACAAGGATGATGGTAGTCCTGTGATTATTGGCGGATCGATGGAAACGGGCTCTTATCTTTTAGTCGGCGGGGATAAATCAGAGGAAACATTCTGCAGCACTTGTCATGGAAGCGGAAGGACTATGAGCAGGACCAAGGCGACCAGGATGTTCAGAGGACAGGAATTATTTGATAACATGATGAAGCGTGGCATCTATGTAAAAAGTACTTCTTGGTCTGGTCTGGCTGAGGAAGCTGGTGCTGCTTACAAAGAGATTGACGATGTGATAGAATCTGTTCATCAAGCTGGAATATCTCGCAAGGTCTGCAAGCTGATTCCTATTGGAAATGTGAAAGGATAGAAACAACTATTTATCTTAGAATTATAAGACATTAATTATGCAGGATGAACTGTACATCTCTGACGTTACAAAACACATAATGGCATTGTCTTATAAGAACAAAATAGAATTGGATCATATACATTACGCAAAAATAATCCAGACAGGACTTTATGATTTGAAGAAAAACAATCCGAATGCTCCTGAATGTGTCAAGGAACTCTTTTTTGATTCTGAATCTTATCCTATGTCACAGTATATTTTCCAGACAATGATGTTTGCAAGGGGAGCCGTACATTTCGGGGGAGAATCTTTGATAAAAAATTGGGTTGATGATTTTGGAAAAAAGAGATCCTCAGTATAAAGAAATGGTTAATGGGATAGTAGAAAAACTGCGTGTTGAAGAAAATGAAATTTGCTTTAAAAACAAAGCGTCATAAATTCTATTAGTGGAAACATGACATACAAGTTCATAGAAGATTTGTCTCTGGCGGATGTTGCATTCATTGCTAGTGGCAAGACATTAAACGAAATGTTGAAATCAGCGGCATTAGCTGTAACCAA
This sequence comes from archaeon, assembly GCA_035289185.1. Classification (GTDB taxonomy): domain Archaea; phylum Aenigmatarchaeota; class Aenigmatarchaeia; order CG10238-14; family SCSR01; genus DATDXT01. The sequence continues at coordinate 13,025 of DATDXT010000054.1, forward strand.
CACGATGGTAAAAGATTTGAAATCTGTAAAATCCAAAGTGGAAAAGAACTTTGTAATCGAGGCTAAAGATGCTGAAAATCTACTGTTCAAGTTTCTTCAGGAAATAATATTCTACA